>JAUNBU010000114.1:0-1289 GCA_030526925.1 Bacillota bacterium
CAGATGGGCGGCATGATGAAGATGATGAAATACATCTTCCCTATCATGATACTGTGGATGGCGAGAGCCTTCCCGTCCGGGCTGGCACTTTACTGGGCTGTGAGCCAGGTAATGCAGATTTTCTTCAACATACATCTGGCATCTGTCAGAAAGAAGCTGAAAAAGGAAGCAGAAGAAAAGAAAAAGAAAAGTAAGAAGTAGTGAGGAATAAAAATGGATTATTCGGAAAAATGGGGCGTTGACGTTGAAGAAGCGGTCAAGCTGGCCCTGGAAGATCTCAAGCTTTCCAGAGATGAAGTTGAGATCACCATTCTGGAGGAGCCGTCGAGAGGCTTTTTCGGGATCGGATCGAAACTTGCGAAGGTGAGAGTGGAAAAGAAAAAACCGGCTGCACCTGCCGGCGAAGGGAAAAAGGAACAGCAGGCAGACGTCGGAGAAGATGTAAAGGCAGAGAGCAGGGCATCGGAGATAAGAGAGCCGAGAAGAGAGAGAAAGCCTGACAGAAAGCCGGAGGATAGGAAAAGAGAAAAGAGTTCCCAAAGCAGGGAGCAGAGGAATAGAAGAAGAAGCAGCGATACGGTAAAGGCGGCGCCAAGCGTCAACTTGGACGGTGTCAACAAGGATGAACTGACGGAGACGGAGGACCACGAAGCCCTGACTTTCCTCAATGACGTGACGGAGAAGATGGGACTTTCCCTGAGTATAACTGCCAAAACGGGAGAAAATCTCGTATACCTGGAAATGGACGGTAAGGATTCGGGAACGGTGATCGGCAAGAGAGGGCAGACTCTCGATGCCATCCAGTACCTGACCAGCCTGGTGGTAAACAAGGACAGCGAGAAATATATCAAGGTAGTGGTGGATGCGGAGAACTATCGCGCCAAGAGGCAGAGGACGTTGGAACAACTGGCCAACAGGCTGGCTGCCAAGGTCACGAGAACCAGAAAGCATGTGCGGCTGGAGCCGATGAACCCATATGAGAGAAAGGTTATCCACGCCACGCTGCAGCAAAATCCGGAGATCATCACCAGAAGCGAAGGGGAAGAGCCTTACAGAAGAGTGGTTATCGAGCTGAAGAAATAAAGCAAGACATCAATCGATCAATGCAAAAGGACGTTAAAAACAGCGTCCTTTTTTCTTTCGGTGTTGAGGCTGACGAAGGACAGGGGATGTGGTATACTAGACCTGATATTTGTTTAAAGGGTGGTGCAGATGGAAGATACCATAGCAGCAGTAGCAACTGCTTACGGAGAAGGCGGAATAGGAATCATCAGGATCAGCGGGGAAAA
>JAUNBU010000114.1:1389-6940 GCA_030526925.1 Bacillota bacterium
GAGGCGGTCATAGATATGATCAAAGCCAAGACGGACAAGAGCTTTGACGTTGCCATCTCCCAGCTGGAGGGCGATCTGTCGAAGCGTGTGGCGCAGCTGCGATCAAGGCTCCTTGATGTGCTGGTGGACATCACCGTCAACATCGATTATCCCGATGAAGACATCGAAGAGCTGACATACGATCAGCTGGAAAGAAATATATCGTCAATAGGCGAAATGATTGAAAAACTGCTGTCCACAGCCTCTGCAGGGCGGATGATCCGGGAGGGGATCCGCATCGCCATCGTGGGAAAACCCAACGTAGGCAAGTCATCGCTGATGAACGATCTGCTGCGGGAGCAGCGAGCCATCGTGACGGAGATCCCCGGTACGACAAGAGACACCATCGAAGAGGTATTGAACATCCGTAACATCCCCGTCTATCTGGTGGACACGGCAGGGATCAGGGAGACATCCGACAAGGTGGAGAGGCTGGGCATCGAAAAATCCAAGGAAGCCTTTAACAATGCAGATTTTGTGATCATGATCCTGGACGGCAGCAGAGAACTTACTCCTGAAGACGAGCATATCATGGAGTATCTTACGGAGCGAAAGTCTTTGGTGCTGCTCAACAAGCGTGATCTGGGACAGAAGCTGTCTGCATCGCATATTAGGGAAAAACTGCCAATGGCTGAGATAATCGAGACATCCTTGATACTGGGCGAAGGCGTTTCCCAGGTGGAGGATGCGGTGGAAGCGCTGGTCTACGGCGGGCAGATCACCCAGAAGGAAAGCCTGATGGTAAACAACGTGCGGCATATAGAGCTTTTGCAAAAGGCAGGTGAGTCTCTTAAGGCGGCGCTGGAGATGTGCCGGCAGCGGCAGGCTCTTGATTTTATCGAGATAGACATCAGAAACAGCTACGACGATCTGGGAGAGATCATCGGTGAGACGGTATCCGATGAGATAATAGATGAAGTTTTTGCGAGATTTTGTCTGGGGAAATAGGGAAGATCGGAAGCTGAGGAATATTTAGAATGATCGGGAGAACCGGAGTAATATGGAAAAGTTTTTAATGGGAACATATGACATAATAGTGGTAGGCGCGGGACATGCAGGATGCGAAGCCGGGCTTGCCGCCGCCAGAATGGGAAAGAGAACGCTGATGCTTTCCATAAATCTGGAGGCGGTTGCCATGATGGCGTGCAATCCGTCCATCGGCGGGACCGGCAAGGGGCATCTTGTGCGGGAGATCGATGCTCTGGGCGGCGAGATGGGGATAAACATCGACAAGACCTTCATCCAGAGCCGGATGCTGAACACGGCCAAGGGACCGGCGGTCCACTCTTTGCGTGCCCAGGCGGACAAGAACCAATACCACATAGAAATGAAAAAGACCCTGGAGCAGGAGAAGAACCTTGATCTGAAGCAGGGAGAAGTGATAGATATTATTTTGGAGGATGGAAAGGCCTGCGGCGTGGTGCTGCGGACGGGGGCTTGCTACCGTGCCGGGGCGGTGATTTTGGCGACGGGCACTTTTTTGGCGGGCAAAATCTTCATCGGCGACAGCGCCTTTGACAGCGGTCCCAACGGGCTGGCGCCCTCTACGGAGCTGGCACAGCGGCTTCGGGAATACGGTCTTCCCATGCGCAGGTTCAAGACGGGCACCCCTGCCAGGGTTCTGGCGTCAAGCTTAGATTACGAGAAGATGATCCCCCACGAAGGTGACGAGAAAATAGTACCCTTTTCCTTTATGAACGACGATCTCAGCCGTGATCAGGTCATGTGCTGGCTGACCTATACAAATGAGAAGACCCATGAGGTGATTCGGGCTAACTTTCACAGGTCGGCTCTCTTCGGGGGACAGATCGAGGGAGTTGGTCCCAGGTACTGTCCGTCCATCGAAGATAAGGTGAATCGGTTTGCCGATAAGAAGCGGCATCAGCTGTTCATCGAGCCGGAGGGACTTTACACGGAGGAAATGTATATCCAGGGAATGTCATCCAGTCTGCCGGAGGATGTGCAGCAGGAATTTTATGAGACCATTGAAGGTTTGGAAAATCTGAAAATCGTCCGTCCTGCCTACGCCATCGAGTACGATTGTATCGATCCGCTGGCGCTGCAGATGAATCTGGAAAACCGCCGGGTGCCAAATCTTTTTTGCGCCGGTCAGTTCAACGGCAGCTCCGGCTACGAGGAGGCGGCGGCCCAGGGTCTGATGGCGGGAATCAACGCAGTTTTGAAATTAGATGGCAAAAATTCCTTCGTTTTGAAAAGAAACGAGGCTTATATTGGCGTTCTAATCGACGATTTGGTGACTAAAGGTACTAATGAGCCTTACAGAATTATGACCAGCAGAGCGGAATATAGGCTGGTTCTCAGGCAAGACAACGCAGATTTACGTTTGACAGAGAAGGGTTTTGCCCTGGGACTGGCGACAAAGGAGCGCTACGAGAGATTTTTGGAAAAAAAGCAGCTGGTGGAGGAAGAAACTCTGCGGCTTAAGAAAAAGGTACTACAGCCGGAGGCGGTCAATGGATTTTTGGAAAGGCATGGCAGTACGCCTGTGAAGAGTCCTGTTTCTCTTTTGGAAATATTAAAGCGACCTGAGATCTCCTATGATGATGCGGCGGAAATAGACGATATTCGTCCGGAGCTTTCGGAGCATCAGAAGACCATGATGGAGGTCCAGATCAAATACGAGGGATACATCGCCAAGCAGCAGCAGCAGATCGACAAGTTTAAAAAATTGGAGGGAAAATCCCTGCCGGAGGATTTTGACTACGATCAGGTGAGCGGTCTTCGGATCGAAGCCCAGCAGAAGCTGAAGCAGTTCAGACCTCTTTCCGTGGGGCAGGCATCCAGAATATCCGGCGTGTCTCCTGCGGATATCAATGTGCTGCTGATCCATCTGGAAAAGGAACGGCGCAGCGGTGGACGG
The DNA here is from genome assembly GCA_030526925.1 of Bacillota bacterium. Lineage (GTDB taxonomy): Bacteria > Bacillota > Clostridia > Peptostreptococcales > Anaerovoracaceae > Lentihominibacter. The sequence goes on from JAUNBU010000114.1 coordinate 4,310, forward strand.
AAATAGCAGGACAGAAAGTCGGAGGGAAATAGTCGGGCAGACCCGGCGGCATAGAAGACGGAAGAGAAAATCAGGTGACGGCGTTTAGGAGAAGAGAAGTGCGACGGGAGCGGAGCCGTGCTTGAGACAGTGGATGGAGATAAAGCTTTTAAAGTAGAGGATATACCATGGGTGATATAAAAGAGATTTTTGAAAAACTGGATATAGCGTGGGATGTGGGGAAGGAAGAAAAGCTGCTTCGGTACATGGATGAAATTCTAAGGCTCAACGAGCAGATCAATCTGACGGCAATTAAAGACCGGGAGGAATTTCTGCAAAAGCATTACCTGGATTCCCTGTTATGTGTGGGCTCGGACGAGTTTAAGAAAGCCCGGCGCATCATAGATGTGGGGACGGGAGCAGGCTTTCCCGGCGTGCCGCTGGCGGTAGCCTTTCCGGAAAAGGAATTTCTGCTGGTGGATTCCCTCAATAAGAGAGTGAAGATCGTGGCGGAGATATGCGAATCATTGTCGATAGACAATGTATGCGTTTTGCACGGCAGGGCGGAGGAGCTTGCCCGGAGAAAAGACCTGCGGGAAGCTTTCGATCTCTGTGTGTCGAGGGCGGTTGCCAACATGAGCACTCTGACGGAGTACTGTCTGCCCTTTGTAAAAGTAGGAGGAGCCTTTATCGCCTACAAGGGTCCCGACTGCGGAGAGGAGCTGGCGGCGGCAGCCAAAGCCATAGAGACGCTGGGCGGCAGCCTTTCCGGGACAGAGCAGCCGGGAGAGTCGAAAGGGGATGAGATCCCTTTCCGACATACGCTGGTCTTTATCAAAAAAGAAAATCCCACCGGGTCGAAATATCCGAGAAAAGCGGGGATTCCGTCAAAAGAGCCTGTTAAATAACGAAAGCAGGCTCTTTTTGTATGATGAAAGGGCTTCTTTACGTGTGGACAAGTTGTTATCATGGAGGCAGGAAAGGGGTGTCTCTATGTTTATGAAGAAAACGATGGAAGTTCCCATCAGCCTGATCCGTGCCAACGGGCAGCAGCCGAGGCAGGAGTTTGGGGAGGAACAGTTGCTGGAGCTGAAAAATTCCATTCAGGAATTCGGAGTTCTGCAGCCCCTGATTTTAAAGAGGGAAGAGAATGGAGAGTTTCTGCTGATCGCTGGGGAGCGGCGGCTGCGGGCGGCGGCGCTGGCGGGACTTGATAAGGTGCCTGCCATCATCAAGAATGCTTCTGAAGAAGAGGTGGGTCTGATCGCCCTGGTGGAGAACATCCAGCGGGAGAATCTTGGCTACATAGAAGAGGCGAGGGCGTACCGCCAACTCATGGAAAAATATGGGATGAGCCAGGTGGAGCTGTCGGAGAAAATCGGAAAGAATCAGTCTACCATCTCCAACAAGATCCGTATCCTGAATTTGCCGGAGGATATTCAGCAGATCCTGGTGGAAAATCGGCTGACGGAGCGGCATGCTCGTGCTTTGCTTAAGGTGGAGGATGATGGGCTGCGGAAGGTGATCATTGAGAAGGTGGTGAAGCATCAGTTCAATGTGAAGCAGACGGAGAAGCTGGTGGAGGAATATCTTTCCAAGAAGGAAGTGCAGGAAAAGGAGCGAAACAAGATCCGGCATATCAGCTATAAGCTGTATTTGAATACGTTGCGAAAGACGTTTAATGATATGGAGCTTCGGGAGAAGGGGGCGACCTTCAGGCAGGAGGATCGTGGAGACAACTTGAGGGTGACTATCATCATCCCGAAGGAGCCGGAGGAGCTGCCGCCGGACAGGCAATTGCTGGCAGCCAACGGCTAAACGTTCCACGTGGAACATAGACCAAAAGCAAAGTTAATACAATATAAACAAAGAAATAGTATACTGGTGACAATGTCCTCATCGCAGGACAGCCTGGAATACTCCTCGCGAGCCTCGAAGCCCCTCGTGAACTCGCAGCGCTGCTGCTCAAACAGCACGAGGAGGCTACGTCGAGCCTTCCGCTCGGAGTCTTCTCAGGCTGTCAACTGCTCTTGCGGAGTATGTCCCCAGTATACTATTCCTTTGTTTTTGTCGATTTCTTTAGTGTTGATCTATTAGAGCCTTCGGACAAGGGGCTCGTTGCGACTGCGGATTACAGCTGCACAACATCCCCGGTGCCATTTGCGTTGGCATATGGGAACGTAAGGACAGGAAGAAAGATTGGCAGATGTTCTGACACAAAAAAGAGCTGCGAGGAACATTTCTAACATATCCGCTCATAGGAAATTGTACTGCTGATGTCCTCGCCGCTCCTGCAGACGCATTCTGCGTCGCGGCTGCGGATTACAGCAGTACAACATCCTATGAGCTTTTCTGTGTAGTGAATACTGCCAACACCACATCCTTAATTATAACTACTGCCATACAGAACGATAAGCGTAAATAGTAGAAGGGCGAGTATTCCAGCTGTTAACAGTTCATACAGAGCATGCCCCAGCATAACATTTGCTTTATTATTCTATTGTTCATTTATCAACGGTTCCGAAAAAGTTCCACGTGGAACATAAGGGTTGCGAGTGCTTCTATATTATGCATAGAGAAGGCAAGGGCAGTATGCCGCTGTAATCCGCAGCTGCGACGCAGAATGCGTCAGCAGGAGCAGCGAGGACATCA
>JAUNBU010000115.1:0-2949 GCA_030526925.1 Bacillota bacterium
AACGTCTGCTCTCCGGGAGGAACTACCATCGAAGCGGTCAATAAACTTTTTGAAAACGGATTCATGGACGATCTGAAGGAAGGCTTCCAGGCTGCGGTGGACCGTTCCATGGAGATGACCGCCGAAAAGGGGAAGGAAGAGAAATGATTTTTGAAGAAAAACAGATCAGCAGTCAGCGCATATACGAAGGGGCTATCTTAAATGTGAGGCGCGATACGGTGACGGCAGTCAAAGGCAGAGCCTACAGGGAGATCATCGAGCACAACGGTGCGGTGGCAATGGTGGCCCTGACGGAGGACAACAAGGTGGTGCTGGTGCGCCAGTACAGATATGCCTGCGGTGATGCGGTTCTGGAGATCCCTGCGGGGAAGATCGATAAAGGGGAGACGGATCCGCTGAAGGCGGCGGTACGGGAGCTGAAGGAAGAAACAGGATATACGGCGGAGACTATCAAATTTCTCGGAAAGATAAATCCCAGTGTGGCATATTCGGAAGAGGTGATCCACATCTATGCCATGACGGGACTGACGCCGGGGGAGCAGTCTCTTGACGAGGACGAGGCGGTTGAGGTGCTGGAGGTTCCCTTTGAAGAAGCGTACGAAATGGCGGCACAGGGGAAGCTGATCGACCCTAAGACTATCTCGGGGCTTATGATGGCGAAAGGGCAATTAGGTGAAAGACTGCTTCCGTGAGAGAGCCTGTCAGGATCAATAAAACTGCGGCGATGAGAGCGTACAGCAGCCCTTTTCTTATTTCGGAAGGTCTGCTCTTTTTGTTGGACCTGTGGCTGCGAGATCTGTGGTGACCGAAGGCGTACCGACGTCCGGGAGCAACAGAGACGGCGGGCAGATTGGACCTGAGACCTCCCGATAGTGAGATGCAGAAGAGGATGGCGGCCAGCAGGAGGAAGCCGGGTATGAAGAACAGGTTTTGGGGAAACAGCTTCACCAGAGAAATGAGGACAGCGCCGGAGGAAGCATTTATGTAGACCAGTCCGCAGCAAAAGCCTATGGCAAAGCTCTTGTACCAGAGAAGCATGGGAGGCAGAGGGCAGAAGATCTTTCCGAGAAGAGCCGGCAGCATGAGAAGAACCAGCGTCAAGTTGGCGGTGACGGAGGAGAAAAAGGCATGAGAAAAATTGCCGGAGGGGTCATAAAAATCGGTAAGCAGCAAGGCTGAGAGGGTATCGTTGTTTTCGGGAGAAAGATTGGTGCTAAAAAAAAGACCGGAGAATAAGCCTGTCAGAAAAATGAATATGAATATGATACCGATTTTTTTCATAGGTATGTCCCCTTTCCGTTCATAAAAGATTATGCGGGTGCAGAGCGGAATATGAAAAAATATAAAAAAGTTTACCTGCGGCGGCAAAAGATTATTGTAAACCTCCCCGTATTGGGGTATAATTTTACCTGCGGACACACGCTGAATAAATCCAGCTAAATAAATCTATTAGGGGGAGAGCATGTACACAGAAGGATTCATAGAATTTTTGCAGAGAGAGAAAAAAATGTCCAAGAACACTCTGGAAGCGTACAACCGGGACATTTCCGAATTCATTTCTTTCGAGGGGACAAGAGGGATCACCGATCTGCTGGACATATCCAGTACGGAAATCATCGCATTTCTCCACGAGCTGAAGACGGGCGGCAAATCCGCAGCCACGGTCAACAGGAAGTTGGCGTCTATGAGGGCCTTTTTTAATTACCTGATTCAGATCGGACTTATCAAATCCAATCCGACTACCGGGATCAAATCGCCGAAGATAGAGAAAAAGGCGCTGGAATACCTTGAGATAGACGAGGTGGACAGGCTTCTCGGTGCGCCGGACGAAACCAATGCCAAGGGCATGAGGGACAAGGCGATCCTGGAGGTTTTGTATGCCACAGGCATCAGGGTGAGCGAGATCATCGAGGCGAATTTGGCGGATATCAACCTGCGGATGGGGTTCATTACCTGCGCAGGCGAGTCCAGCAAAGCCAGGATCGTTCCGCTGGGCAGACCTGCCAGAGCGGCGCTGGAGAATTACATCTACGATTCCAGAGATGCGCTGCTCAAGGAAAACAGAGAGGAAAACGCACTCTTCGTCAACTATTCCGGCAAGCGCATCACCAGGCAGGGGCTTTGGAAGATCTTGAAAGAGTACGGAGTCAAGGCGGGTATCGACCATCGGCTGACGCCTAATATCATCAGAAACTCCTTTGCAGTACATATGCTCCAGAACGGAGCCGATCTGAAATCTTTGCAGGAGCTGATGGGTCACGAAGACATCTCGGCTACCCAGGCATATTTGTCGGTGACGAAAAACAGGATAAAGGATGTTTACGACAAAGCCCATCCGAGAGCGTAAAATACGGCTGAAATTCCTGGTTTTGCAGGAGAAAAAGTGCTTGCATCACCAAAATTTATCATGTATAATGACTAAGTTACTACGGGCGGTCCTCTGGGTGCGAAAATGCGAGAGAGCGTTTATAACAAGGAAGGCACCATGAACGTCTTGGAGGGAAGGAGGAAAGAAAAATGGCAATGGATGTATTGAACTCGGTTGCACAGGATTATATCAAAACTGATATCCCTGCGTTTAATGTGGGAGACACCGTTAAGGTTCACATTAAAATCAAAGAAGGAAACAGAGAGAGAATTCAGATATTCGAAGGCTTTGTTTTGAAGAAGCAGAACGGCGGCATCAGCGAAACCTTTACAGTTAGAAGGATCGCTTCCGGCGTAGGCGTAGAGAAGACATTCCCGCTCCATTCACCGCTCATCGAGAAGATCGAAGTGGTAAGGCGCGGTAAAGTCAGAAGAGCCAAGCTGCATTACATGCGAGAGCGAACAGGTAAGTCAGCCAAAATCAAAACCAAAGAAGAAAATTAACCGCAAAGAGACCGGGTTCGGTCTCTTTTGTTTTTTCTGGTTTATTGCGATAAAGTGAAGTCTGTCGTATAATGGAGA
>JAUNBU010000115.1:3049-6922 GCA_030526925.1 Bacillota bacterium
AAACAGAGACAGCGGCTGGCTGAGATGAAAAAGCCGGAAGCAGAGCTGCATTTCCGGGGATATGAGCTGATCGCAGGGGTGGATGAAGTGGGCAGAGGCCCGCTGGCAGGACCTGTGGTCGCAGCGGCGGTAGTCCTTCCCGAAGACTTTGACGTATTGGGGATCGACGATTCCAAGAAGCTTTCGGAAAAGAAGCGGGAGGAGCTGTTCGATGTGATCAGGGACGGGGCAATCGCCTGGGGCATCGGCATGGCTGACCATCAGATCATTGACGAGATAAATATCCTGCAGGCGACTAAACTTGCCATGAGGCGTGCTATAGAAGAGGTAGAACGAAAGCTGGGCCAGAAGGTTCATCTGGACTATATCTTGTTTGACGCCATGGAGATAGGGGAAATCGACAGGCCCCAGCAGGCGATAATCAAGGGGGACAGCAAGGTACTTGCCATCGCAGCGGCATCCATAATCGCCAAGGTGACAAGAGACAGGATGATGGTGGAATACGCCGAGAAGTATCCCGGCTACGCCTTTGAAAAAAACAAAGGCTATGGAACGAAGGCCCACTATGAAGGGATCGCCAGGCAGGGGATCTGCCCAATACACAGACGGACATTTTTGAAGAACCTATAAAATTTATTTTTGAAAAGGAGAGTGTACTTATGGAAATCAAAAGTGATATTCAGATCGCACAGGAAACGAAGATGAGCAACATCCAGGAGATCGCCGCAGGGGCGGGACTTGACCCGAAATACATCGAGCTTTACGGAAACTACAAGGCAAAGGTAGACTACAATCTGCTGAACGAAAAGAAGGACGATGCCGACGGCAAGGTGATCCTGGTGACTGCCATTTCACCCACTCCGGCAGGAGAGGGCAAGACCACCACGACCGTAGGTCTTGCAGACGCCCTTAAAAAGCTGGATAAAAACGTGATGGTAGCGCTGAGAGAGCCTTCCCTGGGACCTGTCTTCGGTATCAAGGGCGGTGCAGCAGGCGGCGGCTATGCCCAGGTTGTTCCTATGGAGGACATCAACCTGCACTTTACAGGGGACATGCACGCTATCGGAGCTGCCAACAACTTGCTGGCTGCTTTGCTTGACAACCACATCCAGCAGGGCAATTCCTTAAAGATCGACACGAGAAAGATCACCTGGAAGCGCTGCGTGGACATGAACGACAGACAGCTTCGCTTCATCACCGATGGACTGGGCGGCAAACCAAACGGCACGCCGAGAGAAGACGGCTTCGATATTACGGTAGCCAGCGAAGTTATGGCCATCCTCTGCCTTTCCAAAGATATAGAGGATCTGAAGGAGAGGATCTCCAAGATCATCGTGGGATACAGCTATGACGATGAGCCGGTCACGGCGGGACAGCTGAACGCCCAGGGCGCCATGGCGGCTCTGCTGAAGGACGCCCTGAAGCCTAATCTGGTCCAGACTTTAGAGAAGACTCCCGCATTCATCCACGGCGGACCTTTTGCAAACATCGCCCACGGCTGCAATTCGGTGATGGCGACGAGAATGGCAATGAAGATGGCGGATTATGTGGTGACGGAAGCCGGATTCGGCGCAGATCTGGGCGCTGAAAAATTCCTGGACATCAAGTGCCGCATGGCGGGGATACAGCCGTCGGCAGTAGTCATCGTAGCTACAGTGAGAGCGCTGAAGCACCACGGAGGAGTGGCAAAGGCGGACCTTGGCAGCGAGAATCTGGAAGCTTTGGAAAAGGGTCTTCCGAATTTACTGCAGCACGTGGAAAATATTACAAAGGTCTACGGGCTTCCGGCAGTGGTAGCTATCAACAGGTTCCCGACCGATACGGAAGCGGAGCTGGCGCTGGTAGAAGCAAAGTGCAAGGAACTGGGCGTCAACGTGGCTCTCAGTGAAGTGTGGGGCAAAGGCGGAGAAGGCGGCGTCGCACTGGCGCAGGAAGTGATGCGGCTCTGCGAAGAAGAAAACAGCTTCGACTATCTCTACAGTCTGGACATGACCATTGAAGAAAAGATCAGGACCATAGCTCGGAAGATATACCATGCGGAGGACATCCAGATCCTTCCGGCAGCCATGAAGCAGCTGAAGCAGCTGGAATCTCTGGGATTCGGCAACCTGCCGATTTGCATGGCTAAGACACAGTACAGCTTCTCCGATGACCAGAATTTGCTGGGCGCACCGAAGGGCTTCACATTGACCGTGAGGAATCTGAAGGTATCTGCCGGAGCGGGATTCATCGTAGCGCTGACAGGAAATATCATGACAATGCCGGGACTTCCGAAGAAGCCGGCAGCAGAAAACATCGACGTAGACAACACAGGCAAGATCACGGGATTGTTCTAAAGCGGATATTATATCTCATATGATGAGATTTGCAAGGTTTTTTTGGAGGAGAGGACATGCTGTATACAGATAAGACCTGCCGGGAATTTATAGACGTTCTGGCGGGAAAAGAGCCGGTGCCAGGCGGCGGCAGCGTCGCTGCGCTGGTAGGCGCTCTGGGCGCAGCCCTGGGAAACATGGTGGGTTCCCTTACGGTAGGCAAGAAAAAGTACGCCTACGTGGAAGAAGAGATGCGGGCCTGCATGGAGGAAGTGCGCCAGCTGCAAAAGGAGCTTATAGACCTGGTGCAGCGCGACATAGACATCTTCGAGCCCCTTTCCAAGCTGTACGGCATGAAAGCCGATACAGAGGAAGAAAAAGCGGAAAAGGAACGGCTTTTGGAGGAAGCCCTGGACAGGGCGTGCCAGGTGCCCCTGGAGATCATGAAACACTGCGGCAGAGCCATTGAGCTTTCCAAGACCTTTGCAGAAAAAGGCAGCGTCATCGCTGTAAGCGACGCAGGAGCCAGCGCAATTCTATGTAAAGCAGCCATGGAAGCCGCCAGCCTGAATGTTTACATCAATACGGACATGATGAAGGGCAAGGTGCGGGCAGGCAAGCTGAACCAGGAGTGCGCATCCTATCTGATGGAGTACACGCCGCTGGCGGACGAAGTCTTCGAGTATGTGGCGCACAAGCTGCGTTCAGGAAACTGACAGGGGGTTAGACTATGGTACAATTGCTTAAGGGGAAGGCTGTTGCCGACAGCCTGACTGAGAGAACAAAGGAAAAGGTACGGCAGCTGGCGGCATGCGGCAAGACGCCTACGCTTGCTATCGTGAGGCTGGGAGAGAATCCCGGCGATATTTCCTATGAAAAGGGTGCTCTGAAGCGGGCGGCAGATACGGGCATAGAGGTCCGCAGAATGATCTATGACGAAGCCGTTTCCCAGGAGGACTTGATCGCAGAAATCAGGAAGCTGAACGCAGATGCATCCATCGATGGAGTTTTGATGTTCAGGCCGCTGCCTGCTCATATAGATGAAAAAAAGGTCTGCGAAACGCTGGATCCTGCCAAGGACGTGGATGGGATAACATCCGGTTCGCTGGCAGGCGTATTTACGGATAGCGGAGAAGGCTTTCCGCCTTGTACGGCGGAGGCATGCATGGAAATGCTGGAGCATTACGGCGTGGACCTTTGCGGCAAAAAGGTGACGGTATTTGGCAGAAGTCTTGTCATCGGCAAACCTGTAGCCATGATGGCCATGAAGCGGAATGCCACAGTTACGACCTGCCACAGCAGGACGAGGGCGGAAGATTTCAAGGAAGCCGGACGCAATGCAGATGTGGTCATCGCAGCCATCGGCAGAGCGAAAATGATCGGCGAAGAGATGCTGGGCGACGGACAGATCGTCCTGGACGTGGGGATCAACGTGGATGAAGACGGCAAGCTGTGCGGCGACGTGGACTTTGATGCGGTAGAGCCGAAAGCCGCCATGATCACACCTGTACCCGGCGGCATCGGAAGCGTCACCACCGCAGTGCTGATGAAGCACGTG
>JAUNBU010000116.1 GCA_030526925.1 Bacillota bacterium
ATTTTCACATAATCTTCAAACTGCGTTCGGTGTAGAATGATTGTTCGAATCTCCCACCGGACGCTAAGCAAGATCGTACTCTTTTGCCAGTTTTTTGAACCCTTCCATAGAATTGACAATGGTTTCATAGGACACACAGTATGCCAGCCTCACGTACCCCGGACAGGCGAAAGCCGTACCCGGAACCATGAGAATATTGTACTTCTTTGCTGTCCTGCAAAATTCATTTTCATCCGCTGTCGGCGATTTGAGGAACATGTAAAAGGCTCCCTCCGGCTTGACGCAGTCGAAACCGCATCCTTTGAGCCCCTCGTAGAGGGCCGTCCTGTTCCTGTCGTAGTAATCCAGATCCACCTTGGTGTCCACGCACTTGCCGATCACCTTCTGCTGCAGAGAAGGCGCATTGACGCAGCCGATGATCCTGTTGGCGTTGGACGCCGTATCGAAGACCATCTCGCTCTCCTCCAGCTCGGAAGGAATCACCAGATAGCCGATCCGCTCTCCCGGAAGTGACAGGGACTTGCTGTAGGAGTAAGCCACGATGGTATTGTCGTAGTATTTTGTCACATAAGGCACCTGGATACCGCCGTATGCCAGCTCACGGTAAGGCTCGTCGGATAAAATGAATATGGTCCTGTTCAGTTCTTTTTGCTTCCGCTCTAAAATAGCGGCGATCTCCTTGATGGTATCTTCCTTGTATATGACACCCGTTGGATTGTTAGGCGTGTTCAGCAGAACCACCCGTGTCTTGCCGGTGATGCACTTCTCGAAGGCATCCAGATCGGGATAGAAGGTTTCTTTGTCCGTAGGCGCCTGCACTACCTTGCCGTCGAAGTTGCCCACGTACCAGTTGTACTCCAGAAAATAGGGCGCAAATATGATGACTTCTTCCCCCGGATTGAGGATGGTCTTCAGCGCCACGTTGATGCCGCTGGCAGCTCCTACCGTCATCAGTATATTCTTATGGCTGAACTCCGTCCCGAATCTCCTGTTGAGCGATTCTGCGATGGTCTCCCGCACATCCTCGTATCCCGCATTGCTCATATACCCATGCAAAACGCCGGGCTCCTCTTCCTCCAGGATCTCCTGTATAGCCTTCTTTACTTCGGCGGGCACCGGTGCATCCGGGTTGCCCAGGCTGAAGTCAAATACGTTTTCTGCGCCGTATTTGGCGCGCATCTTGTCTCCTTCTTCGAACATTGTTCTGATGGCGGAATTGTTCGCCATCAAGGGCTTCATTTTTTCTGCTATCATTTCAGTATATCCTCGCTCATTTCAAGTTTTATCTCAGATTTTTCGCCAGATTGCACACGAAATCCTGCACATTGGTGACGATTCCCTTCGCCGCCAGGCTGCCTCTGTCGCCCAGCTTGTTTACGGCAAATTCGGAAGTATCGATGCTATAAAAGTATATAGGTCGCACCGTGCCGTCCTTCATGACACGATAGCTCGGCGTCATGTTGCCCGCAGCTATGGTGTGCAGCACCGTCGCCATGCCTATTACCGTGGTGGACTTCCTGATATACTTCCTTATGGCATCCTGACCTATATAGGTATGCTCGTAAACCTCCGGCAGCGGTCCGTCGTCACGAATGGAGCCATTGAGCACGAAAGGCACCTTGTGCTTGACGCAGCTGTACATGACTCCGTCGGTGATATTTTCCCCCTCTATAAATGCAGGGATGGACCCGTACAAATTCACCTTGTTGATGGTATCGATATGGTTGTAATGGCCGTTAAAATGGGGTTTCTGGGTTTTGATATTTTGTCCCAGAGCCGTCCCCAAATATCCCGCCTCCAAATCATGTGTCGCCAGGGCGTTTCCCGCCAGCAGCGCATGGACGTAGCCCTTTGCCACCAGCATGGAAAAGGCATCCCGTGCTCCCGCATCAAAGGCGCAGGCAGGCCCCAGGATCCACGTTATATAGCCGTGGTCCCGTTCGTATTCCAGCAGCTCGTAAAGGCTGCCGTAGTCGTATGAAAAGGCAGTCTCCCTGCTCCTGGTCTGACGGAATGCGAAAGAGTTCTTCTCCTCATCGTCTTCGCCGGGAAACCGGAAGCTGTCGTCGTGGACGTAGATCCCTTCTTCGCAGCGTTCCGTCCTGCCCAGAAAGATCATGTCGCCCTTCTTTACATTACGAAATTCCCTTACATGGATCTGCCCATCCTCGTAGACTGCCACGCAGTCCATGCGAGAATCGGCAGGCAGCAGCCATCTGCCGTCTACCTTGAAGTATTCCGGGAAGATGGATGTGGCGTGAAAATTTTCGGGCGCCGTCATATCCCGAGGAGCTTCCGCCAGCTTCGCCTCCGGCGCCTTGACGAATACCTCCTGCGTGAAATCAGGCTCTATGTATTTCCCCAGTTGAAATGTCATATCTGTACATCCTTTACTGAATCAAACTCTTCTTTTATCTCTGACGATACCTTGGTGCAGAGGCTGACGATGACGATCACCAATGCAGAAGAAATGCACCCCGGTATGATCTCGTAGATGTCGAATATACCGCCGGACATATTGTACCAGAACAAATCTACTACGCCGCCGGTGATCATGCCTGCGATGGCTCCCGGCAAGGTCATCCTCCTCCAGAAGAGGGAGAACAGGATCAACGGTCCGAAGGCCGAGCCGAAGCCGCCCCATGCGCAGGACACCAGTCCGAATACAGAGCTGTCCGGATCGATGGCGATGACAATGGCGATCAATGAGATGATCACTACCGTCAGTCTGCTTGCCCAGACGATCCCTGGACCTTCCGTATTTTTCTTAAAGATAGTAGCGTACAAATCGCGGGAAACGGAGGATGCAGACACCAGCAGCTGAGAGCTTGCCGTACTCATGATGGCAGCCAAAATAGCTATCAGCAGCACTCCTGAAATAACAGGGTGGAACATATCGTTGATCATAACCATGTATACGGTCTCTCCGTCTGCCAGATCAGGCGTCAGTGCTTTGCCTACTATACCCACCAAAATTGCACAGGTCAGGGTGATTGTCACCCAGATCATGGCGATGATGCGAGATTTTCTTATCATATCAGGACTTTCTATAGCCATGAACCTGACCAGAATGTGAGGCTGTCCGAAGTATCCCAGACCCCATCCCAGGGCAGATGCCAGAAGTAAGGTATCGATAGCGCCGTTCTTTTCCGGGAAGAATCCCAGACTCTCAGGCGTCAGCTCCGCCAGTCTGGTGGTCATGCCGTCAAAGCCTCCGAGCGTGACGATGCCGATGACCGGAACAACTATGAGGGCGACGAACATGATGGTCCCCTGGATGGTATCGGTCCAGCATACGGCCGTGAAACCGCCAAGCGCCGTATACGCCAGTATGATGATGGCTCCGATGATAAGTCCCAGGGTGTAATCCATGCCGAAGATGGTCACGAACAGCTTGCCTCCCGCAGCGAACTGTGAGGAGGTGTACACCAGAAAGAATATGACGATGAACACCGCCGATACTATTCTCAGAATGTGTTTCTTGTCTCTGAATCTGTTCTCAAAGAAATCGGGAATGGTGATGGCATTTCCCGATACCTGGGTGTACTTTCGCAGCCGTTTGGCGACGAAAAGCCAGTTGAGATACGTTCCGATGAACAGTCCTATCGCCGTCCAAATGGCTTCAGAAGTCCCTGCATATAGCAGATATGCCGTTCCCGGCAGTCCGATGAGAAGCCATCCGCTCATGTCTGAAGCCTGCGCAGACATGGCTGTGACCCAGCTGTTCAGCTTCCTGCCGCCCAGGATATACCCGGACAGGTCTTCCGTCTTACTGTAAAATTTAAATCCGATCCCCACCATAACCGCCAGGTATATGATGAAGATACTCGCTATGATAATGGTATCCAATTTCTTCTTCTCCTGTTATTTTTTCTAGATTTTTTCGATCTTGTCAACGCCCATGAAGCCGCGAAGAACTTCAGGGATCACCACGGAGCCGTCCGCCTGTTGGTAGTTTTCCAAAATAGCGGCAACTGTCCTGCCTACTGCCAGTCCTGAACCGTTTAGGGTATGCACGAATTCCGGCTTGCCCTTCTCCTCAGGTCTGAATCTGATGCCTGCACGTCTTGCCTGGAAGCTTTCGAAGTTGCTGCAGGAAGAGATCTCCACGTATCTGCCGTAGCTCGGCATCCAGACCTCGATGTCGTAGGTCATTGCCGAGGAAAAGCCTAAGTCACCCGTAGAAAGCCTTACGACTCTATATGGTATCTCCAGCAGCTGCAGTACCTTTTCCGCGGCAGCCGTCAAGGACTCCAGCTCGTCGTAGGATGTCTCCGGCTTGACGAACTTCACCAGCTCCACCTTGTTGAACTGATGCTGTCTGATGAGCCCTCTGGTGTCTCTGCCGGCGGAGCCTGCTTCTTTTCTGAAGCACGGGGTATATGCGGTGTAGTATATAGGCAGCTCTTTGCCGTCGATGATCTCGTTCATCCTCAGATTGGTTACCGGCACTTCTGCTGTAGGTATGAGGAAAAAGTCCTTCGCCGGCACGTGGAACATGTCCTCTTCGAATTTAGGAAGCTGTCCCGTTCCCGTCATGGCGTCTCTGTTGACCATGAACGGCGGCAGTATCTCCGTAAATCCGTGCTCCTCCGTATGAAGGTTCAGCATGAAGTTGATGACTGATCGCTCCAGCCTGGCGCCAAGGCCTTTATATACGGTGAATCTGGTTCCCGAAATCTTGGCAGCCCGTTCAAAATCCAGGATGTCCAGGTCGCTTCCCACATCCCAGTGGGCCTTCTGCTGAAAGTCAAATTCCCTCGGCTCTCCCCACTTTCTCAGCTCTTCGTTATCGCTATCGTCAGCGCCTTCCTGAACATCCTTATAAGGTGTGTTGGGGATGTTGAGCAGCGCATCTTTCAGCTTGGCTTCGATCTCGGCTACCTGTCCATCCAGTACTTTTATTTCCTCGGAAAGCTTCTTCATTGCCGCCATGATCTGGCTGGTATCCTTGCCTTCTTTCTTCAGCTTAGGGATTTCCTTGGAGGTGACGCCCTGCTGATTCTTCATCTGCTCCACCTTTGCCAGAAGCGCCCTCCTCTGCTTATCGTACTCCAGAACGTCATCGATCCCGAAATCCCCCTGACCCCTGGACATAACTGCCTTTTTTACATTCTCAAAATCTTCCCTTATTCGCTTGATATCTAACATGTTTCCCTCCGTGAATCAAAATAAATTCTTCTTATATATTATGTACAGTTTGGTCAGTTCTTCAACCTTCTGCTGCATTTCGATCTGAAGATTCGACGCCGTTTCGTACTCGCCCGCATCTAGAGCTCTGACGATGCGCGTCAGCAGGCAAAGCTCATCTAGGGTATCTCTGCCCAGCTGGTTTCGCAGCCGCTGGATCTTCTCCCAGTTATGCCTGTCGTAGTCCACACAGTCGATGTCGTCGTGGGCTTTCCCGCAGTCCCTGATCAGATCCATGATATCCGGCACGATCCTGTTGTGCAGCTCGGTAGCCCACTGTGCTAGGGTCGCTTCCTTGTAGGACTCCAGCGCCATCTCGGTCATTACATTGTCCCGCTTGAAAATATCCAGCTTCTCCGGATATTTGTCAAAGGCTTTAATATTTTCCCAGACGGTCCGCGGAGCTCTGCCGAAGAACTTATCACGCTCTTCCTGGGTGTATTCCTCGAAGACGTCTTTCTCGCTTCTGTAGACACGATCCCGGTCCAGGTAAAAGTCTTCCTGACCGTATTCCTTGGAAAGGGACTTCTCCAGGTCTTCGGGAGTCTTGCCGTTTTCCAGGGCTTCCTTGATCCCGTCCAGCATTGCCATGTATGAGGCTGCCAGTACAAGATAGGTGTTGCTCTTAGGGTTAGGCGATCTCAGCTCGAATCTGGTAGCTCTCGGATTACCGATCTCCCGCACCAGCCCCACCAGGATGGTCCTGTTTCTGGATGGCATCTTGGCGCTGTGTCCCAGGGATGTTACGGTACAAACCGGCGCCTCGTAGCCCGGCTTCAGCCTGTTTAAAGAATCGTTGCTGGAGCTGACGAAGGGGTTCACCACATCGTAGTTCTTCAGAAGACCCATGAGCGCTCCGAAGCCTACAGGGCTCATAAACTGGTTCTCCGGATCCGACGGAGCGAACAGGTTTACTGTCTTGCCCGATTTCAGCTTGGCAGCCACGCCCATGTGGGTATGCTCTCCGTTTCCTGCTACGCCCTCCATAGGCTTGGCCATGAAGGTGACCTCCAGTCCATAGGTCCTGAATATATCTCTGATCACGTATTTGATCTGGTTCTCGTTGTCGGCAGCCTGTACCGCCGAGGAATATTTCCAGTCGATCTCCAGCTGTTCCATCACGTGGTCGTAGTTGCCGGAGTTGCCCAGCTTGGCCTTGACGCCGCCCACTTCCTTGTGGCCCATTTCCATTTCGAAGCCGTACTTCTGGAGGACCAGCATTACCTCTTCCAGAGCCGTCCTCACAGGACCCGTGGTCCTTTTCCAGTACTGTTCCTTGAGCATCTGCGCCGTGGAAAGCTGATCTCTGTCTGCATCGTCGTCCGGTGTCTTTACCCAGAATTCCAGCTCCGTTGCCGCCGTAATGACGATCTCCTCTATGTCTTCCGCGCTGTCGATGTCCATGTATTCAAAGGCGTACGGGTTGCTTCCCAGGAGACGTACCAAATCTTTTTTGAAATTGAATATGGCATCACGAAGGATGACCCTGGATCCTACGCTTTCCGAATCGTTGTGCACCAGAGAAGATGGAATTCGCAGCGTTCCCACAGGAAGCCCCGTGAACGGATCGGGATAGTTGAAGTTGTGATCCACGAACCAGTTGACGGTCACGTCGGGGATGATGTCCACCTTGGCGTTGTTCAGCTC
>JAUNBU010000117.1 GCA_030526925.1 Bacillota bacterium
CCAACGCCGACACCTGACGGTGGGCTCACGCTAAACCCTGAAGGAGCGCTCACATCTACAACGCCAACCGGTGATAGATTCAACCTTGGCTTGTGGTTTGCACTGGCAATCATTGCGATGACAGGCGTCATTACACTGAGCATCGCTTTGTATCGCAGAAAGCGCGCCAATTGAGTAAACAGGATTTTCTTTACAGTCACCCCTGTTAAAGTAGAGAACATGTTTTTCCTGGGAGTGCCGAGAAGTCCTTGAATTATAATACCTCATGAGGTTATAATGTACTGTATGGAAAGAAAAGACAAACAAGGAGAGAATCAGAACAATGAAGCACATTGAGATAAAAACCCTTTACAGAGAAGGGGACAAGTACGCAGATCAGGAAATCACCGTCAGCGGCTGGGTGCGGACCAACAGAGGCTCCAACAAGTTCGGATTTATCGAGCTGAACGACGGGACATTCTTCAAGTCGATCCAGGTGGTATATGAAGCGGAAATCCTGGGAAACTTCGAGGAGATCTCCAAAGCGCCCATCGCGGCGGCGCTTAAGGTGACGGGGACCTTCGTATTGACGCCGGATGCCAAGCAGCCTTTTGAGATCAAAGCCAAAGAAGTGTCCATCGAAGCAGATTCGGCGGCGGACTATCCGCTCCAGAAAAAACGCCACAGCATGGAATTTCTCAGAGAGATCGCCCACCTGAGACCGAGAAGCAATACATTTTCTGCGGTATTCAGGGTACGCTCCATGGTGGCATACGCCATCCATCAGTTCTTCCAGGAAAACAACTTCGTTTACGTCCACACGCCGATCATCACGGCAAGCGACTGCGAAGGCGCCGGAGAAATGTTCAAGGTGACCACCCTGGATATGACAAATCCACCGAAGGATGAAGAAGGCAACATCGATTATAGCGAAGACTTCTTCGGCAAGGAAGCAGGTTTGACCGTCAGCGGACAGCTGGAAGCGGAGACCTTTGCGCTGGCGTTCCGAAACGTCTATACCTTCGGACCGACTTTCCGCGCAGAAAACTCCAACACGGCGCGGCACGCATCGGAATTTTGGATGATCGAGCCGGAGATGGCATTCGCCGATCTTAAGGACAACATGGACGTGGCGGAAGCCATGATCAAATACATCATCAACTACGTCATGACAAACGCTCCCGAAGAGATGGAATTTTTCAGCAAGTTCATCGACAAAGGACTGCTGGAGCGATTGGACAACATCGTCAGCTCTGATTTCCAGCGGATCACCTACACGGAAGCGGTGGACATCCTCAAGAAATCCGGCGAGAAGTTCCAGTATCCGGTGGAATGGGGCATCGACCTGCAGACGGAGCACGAGCGTTATCTGACGGAAAAGGTATACAAGAAGCCGGTCTTCGTCACCGACTATCCGAAGGAGATCAAAGCCTTTTACATGCGGCTCAACGACGACAACAAGACGGTAGCTGCCTGCGATCTGCTGGTTCCGGGGGTCGGAGAGATCATCGGCGGCAGCCAGAGGGAAGAGCGCTACGATATATTGAAGGCGCGCATCGAAGAGATGGGCATGACAGAAGAAGATTACTGGTGGTACGTGGATCTGCGAAAGTACGGCGGCGTCAAGCACTCCGGATACGGGCTGGGATTCGAGAGGATCATCATGTATATCACCGGAATGGGCAACATCCGGGACGTACTGCCGTTCCCAAGGACCCCGAAATCGGCAGATTTCTAAGGCGAATTTCTGATGCAGGATTTCAAGGCGAAATCCTAAGAAGGCGGCATGTACGCCGCAGGTGAAACATGAAAGTAATAAAGGTACAGGGAATCAGCAAGACGGGCAAGACTACCACGGTGGAACAGATCATCCGTGAGCTTCGCCGCAGAGGTCATACGGTGGGCTCCATAAAGGAAATCCACTTTGAAGACTTTACAATAGAGACGGAAGGCTCCAACACGGATCGCCATAAAAAAGCAGGCGCATCCCTTGTGACGGCCCACGGCCTGACGGAAACGGACGTAATGTTCGACCATTCGCTGGAGATCGACAAGGTGCTGGACCTTTACACCCAGGACTACGTGGTAATCGAGGGCAAATGCGACGCCAACTGCCCATCAATAGCCACGGGCAGGACGAAGGAAGAACTGGCTCAGCAGATCGGACCACTTACCATCGCAGTATCCGGTGTGATCTCCAATGAGCTCACAGAGTATAGAGGTCTTCCTGTCATCAACGCCCTCAAGGACGTGGAAAAGCTGGTGAGTCTCATCGAAGAAAAGACGCCTGACAGGATGCCCAACTATTACGAGGGATGCTGCACGGCGTGCGGCACCGATTGCCGCGGCATGACGGAACGGATCATCAAAGGCACCGGTGATCTGAGCCAGTGCATCTTAAAGGGCGAGAACGTCCAGGTTTTCGTGGACGGAGAAGAGCTTCCCATGGTTCCATTCGTAAAGAGCATGGTAAAGAGCGTGTCCACCTCCGTGATCAAGGAGCTGGACGGCTACAAAGAAGGCTGCGAAATCGTCATTAAGATCAAACAATAGAATAAGAAGCAGGCAGATATACGCACGGACCGATTCAAACAGACACGCATATGCGTCTGCCGTAATCTTTAAAGCGCACTTCGTCGCGGCCAATGGCTGCGGCGTTTTTTTTCATGACAGGGTCAGGAGAAAACCCGCTAAGTTCTTTGGCTCCGTATGCAAAGAGCACGCTGGACATGGGCGTGCTGGGTCCCAGGACCACGGCGTTTTTGCTCAGCTGCAAAAGGCGGGGCAGGGTCTTGTTGATGAAGGCAGAGCCGGTGATGAAAGTATAGTCCACCTCCGGCAGGATGTATTCACATGCCGAATCGGGATAGTCACCCGGCTTTGGTCTCCGCTCCAGCACGTAGACTTGGGATTCGGTCAGAAACCGCTCCAGGTGGACGAAGTGACCGATGATGGCAACCTTCTTACCGGCGGCTTTCTGTCGGTAATCGTCAAATCCGTTGGTAGTATCGCGGCAGTCCAGCTGTTTCAGATGCTCCGGTGAATTGAGCCAGGCGTTTAGGGCTGCCGTACCCACCGAGGCCTGCCCAAAATCCCAGGACTTGCACAGAGCGGCAACGTCCTTCAGGGGCTTCCCCAGCAGATAGCTGTAGTCTCCTATGGGCTGGTTCTGTTCGTTGACGGTGATGGCAATGCCGCAGTAAGAGCCTGCCGACACCATGGTCCAGGTCTCTCCCGCATGGATGAAATCCACGGTGCCCACGTCCGGCACTTCATTTATCAGCTTGTCGTAAAAATCCCACATAAAAATTCCTCAATTTCTTTTTTGACTTCTGCGGTGCTTTCATCGCCTGCGTCGCGGTCAAAATACAGCACCTTGGCGTTGTGCGTTTCCTGCAATTTCCTACGAAGATCCTTGTTGTATTCTACCACAGTCTTGGCGTATCCGGCTGTTCGGGACATGAACCTGGCCTTTTCAGGCAGCTTGATGACGCCGATGCAGGGAATAGATCCCGAAAGGACACGGGCAAGGGCCCCGCGAAAAGGAGCGCTCAAAAGCTCGGCGCCGCCGATCTCGTCCAGAAGGATCAGCTTCTTATTCCGGGTCTGGGTCAGATATGCGATACCATCCCGATCAAATACCTCGGGAAATTTTTCTGTGGTTCCGTCAGGATGTGTTATCCTGAATATCCCATCCGGCTTTTCTGCTTCGGAAAAAGGAGCCGTCAGAGGCGTCGTAGCAGCAGACCCGATGCGGAATGCCACGGTGTTGCCATCATCGTCCAAAAGGCGTTGGCTGGCGAAACCGCCTACATGGTCCATATAAGGGGCGAGCATTTGACGCAGCAGCGTTGATTTGCCGGTTCGTGATGGTCCCTCTATAAACAAATGAAATGGATGTCGCTTCATAGATTTGTCCTTCCTTGCGGAAACGCTGATTTCAATTCTTGACGTTTATTATAGCATACGAAGCATGTTTCAAGAATAGCGCAATAAAAATTTTTAGCCATAATGTTGTTCGGACAACATTATGCGCTTCTTTTTTATGCTACAATGAAGCAACTGAATTTAAGAGAGGAAGAACCATGAAGAAAAAGATCCTTTTGCTGCCGCTGCTGGTGATCGTCATGATGCTTGCCACCGCCTGCGGAGCAGAGAAAAGCGCTTTACATATCAATCACAGCGAAGATGAATTCTACGGAAGCGGAGATTACGTCTTCAGCACCGTCACCTTCTCCGGAAGCGAGATGGAGTCGGAGACCGTCTACTCGGTGAAGCAGCTGGAGGAAATGACAGAGGACGAAAGCCTGGCCTATGAAGGTCTTTACAGCATGCTGACCAGAGGGTCCATCTTTTCACAGCACGAGATGACAGGGCTCAGGCTCTATGAGCTGCTGCTTGAAACGGGCCTTGACGAAGAAGCATCCGATGATACGGAGGTGAAGGTGGTTTCCGCCGACGGATACACTACGATCCTGACGCTGGGAGAAATCAGAGAGAGCACCGACAACACCTACGACAGCATGGAAGTCACGGAGCCCGTTGAAGAAAGCGTGCCGGTGATCCTGGCATTCGGAAGCGACGGCATCCCGCTCACCGGACCTGTAGGCTCACGCCAGCCGGGCGAGGATGTACCGGAGGAGGAAGGCTTTGACGAAGCGTCCGAAAATGTAGGCGGACCGGTAAGGCTGATCGCAGGGCAGAAAGCCCCTGATGAGTTCAATGCGCCGGACAACGCCAAATGGGTGAGGGAAATAATCGTAGGCGACGATACGGATTATGACAAGCACAGCGGCGCAGCAGCCGAAGAAAACTGTCTGGCAGTCACCGTCACCGACGAGGACGGAAGCATTATCGACGAGAAAAGCTTTACATATGCAGAGATAGAAGGCTTCGAAGGCACGGAAGCCAATTACTACGGAGAAGAAAATTACTATTCAGGAGTAGACCTGTGGGAGTTTCTGGCATCCTCTCTGGAGTTCGCATCCAGGGAAGGTACCGTGGAGTTCACCGGGCAGGACGGCACGACAGAAGAAATAGACATCGAATATTTCCGCAATCTCAAGGGTGACTACAGCGGATATACCACGAGCAAGGACGGGTTGACCATCACCAACGTCAAGCCTGCTCTTGGCTACAGCGTCAATGGTCAGCCGTCAGAGGACGGAATCTATGCCCTGCTCCCTGCGGCGAAGGGGTATGAGAAAAGCTCGAAAGCCGTTCCTGTGACTGCCATTACCCTAAAGCTGACCGGCGAGAATACCCTTTCCGAGAATCCATACGGCAATAGCAAGATCGTAATAAATGGCGAGGGCGTGGATGAAGAGACCACCCTGACCGTCAACCAGCTGGAGCGATATTCAGATTTGATCGTCACCGACGGAACACAGATGGGCATTTCCCTGGCAGGACTGCTGGAGGAGATAGGACTGACGGTAGATGCGGATGATGTGACCGTGAAGGGCGAAAGCGAAGCGACATATACCTACGAGCAGCTGCAAAAAGACCGAGACGGCATTTTCCTCGTCACCAGGGAAAACGGACAGCCGCCGGAGACCGGCGGACCGGTGAAGCTGGGCGATGTGAACAACGTAAGCATGATCACCGTAGGCATCAAGGACGGACAGTGGACCCACAGTCAGAAGCCTTACAGCAAATTCCTGAACTCCAAGCTGAAGATCTCCGGATCGGAGGCTGCGGAGACAAGGAAGTACACGCTGCAAGAGCTGGAAGACTACGAATATACGGTAAAGGATTCCTTTGGATCATCCAAGGGAGTGGACGGCTACCAGGGCGTCATTCTGCGGGAGCTTATCAAGGATAACCTGAAGGAGGGCGTGGAAAGGCCGAGCAAGATCACAGTAATAGGGCGTGACGGCTATAAGACGGAGCTTTCGGTGGATGATGTCTTCAACGGCATTGATAGTAAGTATCAGCAGGGAGAGCATCGCGACGTGATCCTGGCCTACAGCCTCAACGGGGAGCCGCTTGTCAGAAACGAAAATTCCGACGGGTTCAACGGTGAGAACGGTCATGGTCCGCTGAAGCTGATCGTCGAGAACCAAATATCAAAATGGGTCAAAAATGTTAAAGAGATAAGGATAGGAGAGTAAAAAATGAGAAACGTACTGAAGATGAAGAAGACGCTGGTGCTGCTGCTTTGCATCATCATGGCATTTGCCTTTGCTGCCTGCGGCGGAAGCGAAGAGGAAGCTGCTGACGCCGATCAGGGCTACACCGTAGATGCGGAAGCTACGACGCTGACCATCGCCGGAAACGACCAGGAGGAAGTGGTTTACACGGCAGAGGACCTGCAGGCTATGGATACGGTGACCAACACCTACAGCGGCAGAAACAAGAAGGTAGAAAACGCCCGTCAGTTTGAAACCTACACGGGAGTAGAGGTCAATGAGCTGCTGAAGGATGCAGGCTTTGATCCGGAGGGCGCGATCCTGACGGTGACCTGCAGCGATGGCTATACCAAGGATTATGCAGTTGCAGATCTTTACGGACTGTACGCATTTACCGATAACGAGACGGATAACAAAGCGGAAGTTGTTCCGATTTTCGCAGTGATAGAGCCGGAAGCTGACGCCGAGTTCCCTTCCCCGTTCAGATTGATCTTCGGGCAGGCTGATTACGACAACAACGAGCAGCAGGATTTCAACATGCAGGGCT
>JAUNBU010000118.1:0-4435 GCA_030526925.1 Bacillota bacterium
GTCATTATATCTGGTATCTGGTATTGCCAGTTATATTTTACTACAGTTCCTCAGCTTTTTCAATGTTTTATCCTCGGATTTACCTTGAATTTAACTGGACTTTTTAGAAAACTGTTGCTTTTTTAACAAAGTAATCGTACAATAATGGTAACTGGTATGACCAGATTGTCCGGCGCGGGAAAATTGCCGGGGACGCCGGACACCTCCGGCACATCGAAGATATCAATGATCAACCGAAAGGAGTATCGCAATGGCTGAACAGAGAGAGCTGATCCTCAAGCTGGGCCAGAAGATCACCGACCGCATCGGCGTCAAGGTGACCACAGAGGACCCGGAATACTGGGGGCTTGCCGGAGTCATCACCGACGAAATGGCAGAAGTAGCCCTTTCCATGAAGGTGAGAGTCCCTGCCACGGCAGAAGAAATTTCCGCCAAATGCGGCAAGCCGCTGGAGGAAACAGAACGCCTGCTGCAGGAAATGAGCGTCATCGGACTGCTGGAGTACAACTGGGAAAATAAGGACCGCAAAAAGCAGTACGTGCTGCCTATGTTCGTTCCCGGCTGCGCCGAATTCATGGTGATGAACAAGGAACAGGTGGAAAAACACACGGAAATCGCCGACTTTTTCGAACAGATGGCACGTCTGCCTCTGGAAAAGGTGACCCCTATGGTGCCTCCGGGAGGTGCAGGGATCGGCATGCACGTTATCCCCGTGGAAAAAGCTATCCCGACGGAGCAAAAATCCGCCAGCGTGGAGCATATCTCCTACTGGCTCAACAAGTACAAGGACAAATACGCCGTAGGCGCCTGTTCCTGTCGCCGGCAGCAGCGTATCAGAGGCGAAGGGACCGGCGATTTGGAGGAGGACCTTTGCGTAGGCGTTGGGGATATGGCCGACTACCTGGTTGAAACAGGCAAGGGCCGCTACGTGGATATAGACGAGGTCATGGAGATTTTGGAGCGTGCCGAGGACAACGGATACGTCCATCAGATCACCAACATCGACGGCGAGGAAAAGATCTTTGCCATCTGTAACTGCGCCGTAGGCGTCTGCAACGGCCTGCGTACCTCACAGCTTTTCAACACGCCTAACATGTCACGCTCCGCCTACATCGCTTCCGTCACTACCGAGGACTGCGTTGCCTGCGGACGCTGCGTAGAATACTGTCCATCGGGCGCTGCCAAGCTGGGGCAGAAGCTTTGCTCCAAGGACGGTCCGATCCAATACCCGAAGCAGGAGCTGCCGGACAGGAGCAAATGGGGTCCGGAAAAGTGGAGCCCTGATTATCGTGACGCCAACCAGATCAACTGCTACGACACGGGGACTTCCCCATGCAAGACTGCCTGCCCTGCCCATCTGCCGATCCAGGGCTATATCAAGATGGCTGCACAGGGCAAATACATGGACGCATTGAAGCTGATAAAAACCGAGAATCCTTTCCCTGCCGTCTGCGGCGCTATCTGCAACCGCAAATGCGAGGACGAATGCACCAGAGGCGACATCGACCAGGCAGTTGCCATCGACGAAATCAAGAAGTTCATCGCCGAGCAGGAGCTCAAGGCAGAAAACCGCTACATACCGCCGATGCTCAACCACATCAACAAGCCGTTTTCGGAAAAGATCGCCATCATCGGCTCAGGTCCTGCCGGCATGTCGGCCGCCTTTTATCTGAAGAAGAAGGGCTATCCGGTTACGGTCTTCGAGAAGGAAAAGCGTCCCGGCGGCATGCTGATGAACGGCATTCCTTCCTTCCGTCTGGAAAAGGACGTTATCGATGCAGAGATCGACGTGCTTCGTCAGATGGGCGTTGACTTTAAGTGCGGCGTGGAGATAGGCAAGGACAAGACCATAGCACAGCTGCGAGAAGAAGGCTACAAGGCCTTTTACATGGCAATCGGCGCTCAGTCCGGCAGAAGCATAGGCGTGCCGGGAGAAGACGCAGACGGCGTACAATCGGGAATCGACTTCCTGCGAAAGGTAAATCTGGATGAAGGCATGAAGGAGCACCTTGCGGGGAAAACTATCGTGATCGGCGGCGGCAACGTTGCCATGGACGTGGCGAGAGCTGCCGTTAGAACCGGCTCGGAAAGCGTTTCCCTGTTCTGCCTGGAATCTGTTGAGGAAATGCCTGCCGACCAAGGCGAAATTGAGGAAGCCACCGGCGAAGCCGTTTCCATCAATCCGTCCTGGGGTCCTAAGGAAATTCTGACAAAGGACGGCAAGGTGACCGGCGTAGTATTTAAGAAATGCGTATCGGTATTTGACGATGAGGGTCGATTCAGCCCGCGTTATGACGAAAGCGATACCTTGACGGTGGATTGCGACAATGTTCTGCTGTCGGTGGGACAGTCGGTCCTCTGGGGCGATATTTTGGAGGGAACCAAAGCCCAGCTGAACCCTAACGGGACTATAAAGGCTGACCCTGTCACCTATCAGACGGGAGAGCCGGACATCTTCGCAGGCGGCGACGTTTACACGGGACCGAAGTTCGCCATAGACGCCATCGCAGCCGGCAAGGAAGCGTCCGTTTCCATCCACCGGTTCGTACATCCGGGACAGAGCCTGACCATCGGCAGAAACCTGCGTCAGTTCGTCGCACTGGATAAGGAAAACCTGGATATCCAGTCGGATTCCTACGACAACGGCAAGCGCCAGGTTCCGGCAAAGAAAGCCGCAGACACCGACCCTGCCAAAACTTTCCGCGACCTGCGAAGCACCTTTACAGAAGAACAGGTGAAGAAGGAAGCAGACAGGTGTCTTGGCTGCGGAGCTACGGTTGTAGACCCTAACAAATGCATCGGCTGTGGCATCTGCACCACCAAGTGCGAATTTGACGCCATCCATCTGAGCCGTGATCTGCCTGCTGCCAGCAACATGTATAAGGCGGAAGACAAGCTGAAGGCCATCCTGCCGTATGCTGCCAAGCGTGCCATCAAGATCAAGTTTTCGGGAAAGAAACAGCCGCAGGGCTGAGGAGGTTTCTATGCATGAACTGGGGATCATCATCAACATCAACAAAACGCTTGAGGATGTTGCCATAGAAAACCGGGTGGAGAAGATAAGCTCCGTGACTCTGGAGCTGGGCGAGGTCAGCGGCATCGTGCCGGAATTTCTCAGCGACTGCTGGAATTACTACCGGAAGAAAACGCCTCTCCTGGAGGATGCGGAGCTGGTAATGGAAAGGCTTCCGGCGGTGACTCTGTGCGAAGACTGCGGCAAAACCTACCCTACTGTGGAGTTCGGCAGGGAATGTCCTTACTGCCACAGTCCACATACTTATCTGCTGGTGGGAAACGAGTGCAGCATCAAGGAGATAGAGGCGTGCTAGCGGTTCGAGATACAACTGATAAACTAAACTTTTACTATTTATTGAAGGAGGCGAAATCCTATGTTATTTCATGTTTACGGCGACGATGCGGTCTTCCAATGGATCGCCATGTTCGCAGTCCTGGGCGGGCTGATACTGCTCAATGAATTTGCCAGAAGGACCAAGAGGGGCGGTCTGTTCATGTTCGGCATCCTGCCTGCAGCCCTGACGGTCTACTTCGTTGCCATCGCCATCGGCGCATCAACCGGAGCCGAATGGGCACTCAACAACCAGACACACCTTTACATGAACGGCTGGTTCCACTACGCCAAGCTGTACGCTTCACTGGCAGGCTGTATCGGCTTCATGATGATAAAGTACGAATGGGGTATCGGCAAAGCTCACTGGTTCAGAGCCTTCCCTTTCGCCATCGTTGCCATCAACATTCTGATCGCAGTAGCCAGCGACTTCGAATCGGCTATCAACGGCTGGTATTCCTGGTGGCTGTCCTCAGAGGACGTATGGCTATACGGCGGATGGCACAATGTGATGAACGGCCTTGCCGGGATCATCAACATCTTCTGTATGACCGGCTGGTGGGCTGTATACGCATCTAAGGATCGCAAGGATATGATCTGGCCTGACATGATCTGGGTCTACATCATCGTATACGACATCTGGAACTTTGCATACACCTACAACTGCCTGCCGACTCACTCATGGTTCTGCGGCGTTGCCCTGCTGCTGGCACCGACCATCGCAGCTCTGCTTTGGAACAAGGGCGGCTGGATCATGAACCGCGCCAACACCCTGTGCATCTGGTGCATGTTCGCTCAGGTATTCCCACTGTTCCAGGATACTCTGTCTGACGGAACATCCATGTTCCCGTGGACTACCGTTTCCACCCAGTATGCTGACGGGACTTTCAATGGCATCGCAGAGGGAACTTCCGTCAACGCAGATCCGACAGCCATGACCGTAGTCAGCGCACTGGCGCTGGTGACCAACATCATCGCACTTGCTTACATCATCTACAAGGCAAAGAAGACCCACACCAATCCGTACAAGGGCGAAGTGTTCACCGATTTCAAATACTACAAGAAGTGTGCTGAGCGAGCCGACATACC
>JAUNBU010000118.1:4535-6652 GCA_030526925.1 Bacillota bacterium
GATGCGGAAAAGCTGAGAGACCAGCTGAAGAAAGAAAAGACCTTCCTGCTGAACCTCATGTCCTCCCCCGGCAGCGGTAAGACTACTGCACTGGTAAAAACAATCGAGGCACTGAAGGACAAAATCAGGATCGGCGTCATGGAAGCTGACATCGACTCGGACGTGGACGCAGTGACTGTTTCGAAAACCGGCGTCAAAGCCGTACAGCTTCACACAGGAGGCATGTGCCACCTGGACGCTCATATGACACGTCAGGGTCTGGAGGAGCTGGGCACTGATGATGTAGATCTGGCAGTCCTGGAAAACGTAGGCAATCTGGTATGCCCCGCCGAGTTCGACACAGGCGCTGTTAAGAACGTAACGATCCTTTCCGTTCCGGAGGGTCACGACAAACCGCTGAAGTACCCGCTGATCTATACGGTATGCGATGCGCTGATCATCAACAAGATCGACGTTATGCCTTACTTCGACTTCGACATGGAAAAGGTACGGGAATACGCTCACATGCGCAATCCCAAGCTGGAGATCTTCCCTGTTTCAGCCAAGACCGGCGAAGGCATGGACGCCTGGTACGACTGGCTCTTAAAACAGGCACAGGACTGGATCCAAGCATAGCGCGAAAATAAACATGCACCGCCAGACGCAAAACGAGAGAATGGAACGAAGCGTAGCATGCCATGAAAATATAGCATGCCACGGAGCACAAAAGCGTGAAGCAAAAAAGCGGGGTGTGCGCAGAACACACCCACCAAAAAAGACCGAAAAGCGGGGCTGCATCATATGTTCCTCTGCTCTTCGGTCTTTTCCTCTTATTGATTTTGCATGCCTTTAGGCACGGCGTCAGCCTCGCCCGCAGGGCGCCGACAACGTCCCTTTTACATGTGTTGTGTCCTAGAACACTCTGTCTTCCACATCCAGCGAGTACAATTCTCTCGCCTTGTAATGGGTGTGGAGTATCTTGTGAGAGATCGGACCGTTCGGGGTCTTCAGATACTCGTCGTAAAGAGCCTTCACCTCTTCGTTCTCGTGTGACTTCCTGTGCGGCAGCCGCTTGTCTTCCGCATAAAGGGCAGCAGCTCGCACCTGTCTCGGATCCTTGTCGATCCTTTCCTTGGCAGGAACAAATGGCTGACCTCCGCCGTGGACGCATCCGCCAGGGCACGCCATGACTTCGAGGAAATGAACATCTAGGTCCCCCGCAGCGATCTTATCCAGGGCTTTGGTCGCCGCTGCGATGCTGTGTACAACGCCCACCTTGATCTCTGTATCTTCGCCTCCGATCGGCAGAGTCACGCTGGCAAGCTTCATGCCTTCAACGCCCCTTACTGCCTTGTATTCTATCTCATCCAGGCTCTTGCCTGTCAGAACATCGGCTACGGTACGCAGGGCAGCTTCCATAACTCCGCCTGTTGCTCCGAAGATGACGCCTGCACCTGAACCTTCGCCCAGAATCGGATCAGGATCGGAATCAGGCAGCATATCGAATCTGATCCGCGCCTGTCTGATCATCTTGGCAAGCTCTCTGGTGGTCAGAACATAGTCCACGTCCCTGTTACCGTCCACCTGCATCTCCGGTCTGGCGCTCTCTGCCTTCTTTGCCGTGCACGGCATCACCGATACGCTGACGATGTCCTTAGGGTTGATCTTCGCCTTCTTTGCATAATATGACTTGACGATAGCCCCAAACATCTGCTGCGGCGATTTACAGGTGGAAAGGTTGTCGAGAAATTCAGGATAGAACTCTTCGCAGAACCGGATCCACCCCGGTGAGCAAGACGTGATCATCGGCAGCTTTCCGCCGTTCTTCACTCTGTTGATGAATTCCGTACCTTCCTCCATGATGGTAAGGTCAGCGGAGAAATTGGTATCGAATACCATGTCAAAGCCTATACGTTTGAGGGCGGTCACCATCTTGCCTGTGACTGCCGTTCCCATAGGAACGTTGAATTCTTCTCCTAGGGCGGCTCTAACAGCGGGAGCAGTCTGGACCACCACGTGCTTGGTAGGATCGCCGATAGCCTCCCATACCTGGTCAACGTGTTCCTTTTCCCTGATAGCAGCTACCGGACAGACGTTGATGCACTGTCCGCAGTAGATGCAGTCCGTATCCTTGATGC
>JAUNBU010000002.1 GCA_030526925.1 Bacillota bacterium
TTCCACTTTCAGGAATAAAAATTGATAATAAGAAAATCAATTATTTTGATTTTATATCATCTTTAGAGAATCAAGACTGTAATATGGCATTAAAGAGAATTACACCTAAGATCGATATGGAGAAAATTCATAAGATAGTTGAAGATACAGGGTATATTAGTGATTTACAAAAAGCATTTTACAAAACCATACTAACCCAACGTAAGGAGAAGATCCTGGATTTCTCATTAAAGAAATTGGACGAGTTGGAAAAAGGATAAAGAGCAAGGAAAAAACAAATGAAACAACATTCGAGGTATGATATTGCAAGAAAAGATATACCCTGCGACATTAACTCTCCGGCGGGGCATCCGCATTTAGTAATCGGTGCAAGGCAACCGAATAGTATAGCTTGATGCTGTCGGGGATCTTATCGTGTTTATAGCCCAGAGAGTCATCCAAAACCTTTAAGCGGTACTTCACTGTGTTGTTATGTATATGCAGCAGCTTGGCTGTTTTTGTCACGCTATAGTCCGCATCGAGGGCATAGGTCCCAAAGGTTTCTATCACGTCACAATCGTGGCTTTTGGCAAGCAATCTTTTGAGAATAAGATTATATGGGGCGATGGATTTTTCGCCGCGTCGTATTATATTGCTGCATTCTTTTGCAAAAGTAATTTCGCCTTCACTGAACCATAAGCGAAGGGGGAATATTTGCTTTGCTTCTTCCAGATGGTTTTGATAATCAAGATAGGCGTTTCTCACTTCCGTAGTGTTCTGCAGGTTGCTGAATTTGGCGAGGGTAATGGAATCATCGATTTTCCTCATATCTTCAAGGATTTCTTCTACTTGCCTTTCTGCATCATTTTCTGAATTTGGCGTGCTGGCAAAAACCAGCAATTTGCCTTCGTAGATATCGCTGACAACGATTTTGCAGCAGCTGTTGACATGAGAATAAACATTTTTAATGTTGTTACGCAGAAGATTTTCGGAGCTTTCCCCGGTTCCTGAAAGTACCCATAGCTCATGTATGTCGGAAATCGTTATGTGAAAGATATCTGCAAGCCTTCTCATTTTCAAAGGATCGTCCTGCAGGATAGCGCGGAACAGCTCGTGCAGTGCAATATTACCGTGGTTCTTTCCCCAGATGTTGAGGCTGATACGAACGATGTCGGTCACCTGGGACTGGAGCATGGTGCTCAGCGTAGCGCCTTCTTTTATCAGAAGAAGATTCATTGGATGATTATCATCAGGCACGATGGGGAACAGATAAATATTGGTATCTTTTAAGGAGTCTCCCGATTTGACCAGTTGAATGATTTTGGCTAAGTTGGATTTGATCTCAGGCTCGACATTTTGAGGCCATGCGGCAATATTGATCAGATTCATGGAGTTGTCGGTGAGAAGAACAGATGCCATGATACCATCGCTTACCATTCGCAATACGGTGTTTATGGTGCGCTGATGTTCCGGAAGCCTGGAAACACGGGCAAGGATGTCCGACACGATAAAATCATTCTTTGCGCGGTCATTATGGATGTATTCCGACACATCGCTGATCACTTCGCCGTAGCGTAAATTCTTTGATTTGGGCATTTGGATCAACACGAAATCCAGTTCATTGGCCAGATCGATAAGGCGCTTGTCTATGCGAGGCATATAAACGCCGACGTAAAATAATATGAGGCCGATTTCACCGCCTTCGGCCAAACGTCTGATATTATCACACTGACAATCTACGTCATCTATACAGTTAAGAAATCCGGTTATAACGATTTCGCTTCCAAAGAATTCACCCTGTTGGAATAATCCGTCTACCAGATAGGAGGTGTCTGTAGTTTCGAGTACCGAAATAGACGAAACGATTTTGTTAAGACCTTTCTTTCCTGCAACAACAGTGGCCTGTCTAAGTGATGGTAAGTTCAACAAATCAGAAACGGTCACACTCATAAAAAAGCACCTCATCTTCATAGGATATAACATCAGTATACGTTTAAAATTCAAAGATTACAATAGTTTCTTGTATAAAATCGGCAATGAAAATCCTTTGTCCGAATGGACAAATACGCAGGCAGACCGTTCTGCTTGTCGGACAGTTCATTTGTAAGGTCAAAAAGAATAGAATAAGTGTATATAATTTTTACAAGGAGGATTTGTAATGTCTGAAGAAAACAAGAATACAACCAATCGCAGTAATAAGCAGGTAGATAAAGGGATATCCCAAGTCTTGGCCGAGGAAAAAAGGTCATGGACAAGCATAGCCTTTATCTGGGCAGGTACTATGGTATGTATACCTATGCTTATGGTAGGAGGTATATTCGCAGGAGCCTTGACGGTGCCTTCGATTCTATTTGCAACGGTTGCCGGGTTTGCAGTCTGCTGTCTGCTCATGGTGCTTGCAGGGATAATCGGCAGCGATCTGGGATTGAACGCCACAATGACGTCAACGAAAGCGTTCGGAATGACCGGCGCCAACTTTTCTATGGCGCTTGTTATATTCATAGCAGAGACAGGATGGTTCGCAGTGCAAACGGCAACCTGCGCAATGGCATTCAATACATTGATGGAAATGGTTGGAGTGACATTTCCGTTCTGGCTTTCCTGTACGATTTGGGGCGTTATCATGTTCATAACGGCAGTATACGGCGTCAAATGGATGTCGGTGTTGAATTACATAGCATTCCCGCTTCTCATCATTTTGTGTTTATATGGAGCAGGTCATTCCATCAGTGTTGCCGGTTGGGACCAGATCACAAACACGGTTACGGAAAACGCCATGGCATTGCCTGCGGCAGTCTCCACGGTCATCGGGCTGTTTGCTTTAGGTGCGACTTGCAACTCTGATTACACCAGGTATTGCAAGGGAAGAGGCGATGTAGTAAAAGCAACGGTTCTGGGTGTATTGCCTGCTGCTGTCATCATGATAATGGTAGGAGCTATCATGGCTTTGGGGACAGGAAACTATGATATCACCGGAATTTTTGCAGGGTTGGGTCTGCCTGTTGTAGCAATGCTGGTGCTGGTCCTCGCTACGTGGACGACGAATACAGGAAATGCTTATATGTCAGGGTTGGCATTATGCAAAATGTTTTCGATCAAGGATAAGCACAGACCGGCAGCGACCATGTTCGTCGGTGTGCTGGGGATCATCTTTGCAATCATGGGACTGGCAGATGTGCTCAATACATACATAAGCATCATCGGCGGCGTCGTTCCTCCGATCATGGGCATTATTATTGCGGATTACTGGGTGATTTGCAAAGGGAAAAAGGAAAACTGGGCTCCTGTAAAAGGCATCAACTGGATCGGGATCATCGCATGGATCTGCGGAGGCGGTTTTGGTCTGATAGAGACACTGGGGATCATAACGGTATTCAGCGCTGCACTGGATGGAGTCATTATAGCTTTTGTAGTATATGTAGTTTTATATAAGCTGGCCGGTAAAACGAAGATGGCCGGACAGGAACAACTTACCATTGAAGAAGCGACAAAGATGGCAAAATAAAAAGGAGATCAAAATGCGAAAACTAGATATCAAGGATGTAGAGGACATCGCTTTAGGCGCGGCATTATTAGGTGCAGGCGGCGGCGGTGACCCTTATATAGGAAAGCTGGTTGCAATGGGCGCAATCAAAGAAAAGGGTCCAGTGACCATGCTTGATCCGGAAGAAGTGGCAGATGATGCCGTGATCGTAGCCATTGCTATGATGGGTGCGCCGACGGTGTTGGCTGAAAAAGCAGTCGGAAAATCAGAATACGATACGTTGAATCAGACCATGACCCAATATCTGGGAGAAAAAATATCAGCGATCATCCCAATTGAAGCAGGCGGAGTAAATTCCATGCTGCCTATTGCAGCAAGTGCCAAGCTGGGTATCCCGCTTGTAGATGCGGACGGGATGGGAAGAGCGTTCCCTGAGCTTCAGATGGTGACCTTTACGATCGGCGGCATCGATGCATGCCCTATGGCATTGACGGATGAAAAGGGAAACAACGTCGTATTTAATGCCATAGATAATAAATGGACAGAGGAACTGGCGAGAGCCGTTACCATGAGCTGCGGCGGAGCTGTTTCCGTGGCTTTGTATCCGATGACCGGGGCACAGTTGAAGAAATACGGTGTGAAAAATATCATTACCAGGAGTCAGATGCTGGGGAAAGCGATCCGTACCGTAAAGGAATGCGGTGAAGATAAGACACCGGAAGAGCATTTCCTGGAATTCACCCAGGGATACAAGCTCTTTAAGGGAAAAATCAAAGATGTGCTGAGAGAGACCAGAGGCGCATTCAATTTTGGTAAAGTAATGCTGGAAGGCATAGGAGAATATAAGGGGCAGGAAGCATTTGTAGAATTTCAGAACGAAAACCTGCTGGCCAATGTCAACGGAGAGATACTGGCAACGGTGCCGGATCTCATTTGTCTCGTGGATGCGGAAACCTTCTCGCCGGTGACTACGGATGCGTTAAAATACGGTAAACGTGTATACGTGGTAGGATTGCAATGCTTCGAAATGTGGCGCACAGAAAAAGGAATCGAGCTTACAGGACCAAGGTATTTTGGATGTGATACGGACTATATTCCTGTTGAAGAACGATGCAAGGGAGGTGCAGCAAATGTATAAATTAGGAATAGATGTAGGCGGCACCAATACAGATGCTGTGCTGATCAATGATGCATTAGATGTGGTAGCTGAGATAAAGCGGCCCACATCAGGGGATATATATGATGGGATCGTCGATGCCATAAAAACGCTGCTGGAAAACTCCAAGGTCGATCCTGCGGAAATCGGGCAGGCTATGCTGGGGACGACTCAGTGTACCAATGCCATCGTGGAAAGAAAACATCTGGCGCCTATTGCAGTGTTAAGAATAGGCGCTCCCGCTACGGTAGGCGTGCCTCCTATGGTCGATTGGCAGGAGGATATAAAGCAGGTCGTTGTAGCCGAAACAATCGTAGGCGGCGGCTTCGAACATGATGGTAAGGTGCTGGCGGAGCTGGATGAAGAAGCCATCAGAATGTTCTTCGGTGAAGTGAAGGGAAAAATCGAAGCCATAGCCATATCATGCGTGTTTTCCACGGTGAGAAACGATCATGAGATGAGAGCAGCGGAGATTTGCCGGGAAGTTTTAGGCGATTCGATCCATGTATCTATCTCCAGCGAAATCGGCTCTATGGGACTGGTGGAAAGGGAAAATGCGACGATCCTCAATGCTGCCCTTTACAGAGTCGCTGAAACCTTTACAGAAGGATTTGCCAGATCCTTATCGGAGATGGGCGTTGTGAACGCAGATGTATATCTTTCACAAAATGACGGAACATTGATGACTATGGAGTATGCGAGGAAATATCCTATATTGACCATCGCATGCGGACCGACTAACTCGATCCGAGGAGCCAGCTATCTGTCAAAGCTGGAAAACGCTTTGGTGATAGATGTTGGTGGAACGACGACGGATCTGGGCGTGATACAGAGCGGATTTCCGAGAGAATCCAGCATAGCAGTCACCATTGGCGGCGTAAGGACCAATTTCAGAATGCCGGATGTGGTTACTATAGGTCTGGGCGGAGGCTCCATAGTAAGGGAGAAAGCAGACGGATCGGTAACGGTAGGACCCGATAGCGTTGGATATGAAATAACAAAAAAGGCATTGATATTCGGTGGAGATACCATTACGGCAACAGATGTAGCTGTACGTTTAGGTATGGTAGAGCTGGGAGATGCTGCCAAAGTTGCCCATATGGACATGGACTTTGCAAAGAAGGCGATGGCGCAGATGAAAGATATGGTGGAAGACGCGATCGATGCCATGAAGGTTTCCAGCGCCGATGTGGATGTTATCCTGGTAGGTGGTGGATCGATCATTATACCGACTGACCTGAAGGGTGCTTCGTCCGTATTAAAACCTGAATTTTTCGGGACGGCCAATGCCATAGGTTCTGCAATTTCCAAAGTCAGCGGGACCATCGAAAAGCTGATCGACTATGACACGACGCCTAGAGATGAAGCTTTGGAAGCTGCCAAAGCAGAGGCTATCGAGATGGCAGTGGAAGCCGGAGCAGTGAGGGAGACGGTAGAAATCGTCGATGTAGAAGACATACCGCTGCAATACTACGCCGGAAATACCAATAAAGTAAAGATAAAAGCAGCGGGTGAGCTGAAATAAGAAACCAATAGGAACCCGATCATTCAAAAAACCGATTGAGAAGAGACTCAGTCGGTTTTTTCCATTGGGAAAGGTCATCAAACATTCTGTGAAAATAGCAAGGAAAGTCGAGAATATGCTTTTCAAATGAGGTATAATAAAAATCGTCAATAAGACCATCAACAAAGACGGACAGGAGGGATCAGTCAATGAAAGAGCAGATCGTAGCTGTTCAACGGATGCAGGAATATATCGAAGAGCATTTATCTGAAGAGATAACGCTGGGCGACTTGGCGGAAGTTTCGCTTTTTTCGCCTTGGTATTCCTATCGGCTGTTTCAGAACTATCTCGGCTTGACCCCGACGGAATATATCAGAAAGCTCCGATTGTCACGATCCGCTGTGGAACTGAAAAAGGGCGGTATGAAGGTGATCGATGTGGCGACTGATCTTGGCTTCGGCAGCGTAGACGGATTCCAGCGAGCATTTTTTCGAGAATTTGGCTGCAATCCCAAGGAATACGCCCGAACCAAGCTCCCCATCCCTCTGTTCATTCCGTACGGTGTCAAATTCAGAGAGCTAAGAAAGGAAGTACTTGATATGGAAAATATGCAAAGCGTTTTTGTCCAGCTAATGCGTAAGCCCGGACGGAAAGTCGTCGTCAAAAGGGGCGTCAAAGCGAAGGACTATTTTGATTACTGTGCCGAGGTGGGCTGCGATGTATGGGGGCTGCTCATGAGCATGGACTCCCTGTGCGGAGAGCCGGTGTGCCTTTGGTTGCCGGAGCAATACAGGAAGCCGGACACTTCTACTTATGTGCAGGGCGTGGAGGTGGCGCCGGAAGATGATTTCCCCGTTCCGGAAGGCTTTGATGTGATCGATTTGCCGGAAGCTGAATACCTGGTGTTCCAGGGAGAGCCTTTCCGCGAGGAGGATTACTGCCAGGCGATAATGGCGGTACAGCACTCCATGGATCAATACGATCCGGCGATCATAGGATATGAGTGGGACGACGAAAATCCTCGCATACAGCTGGAGCCGCGAGGGGACCGGGGTTATATCGAGATGCGAGCAGTGAAAGGTGGGAAAGACCATGAATGATGCAGGTGATGCGATCCGGGTAAACGGGCTGACCAAAACCTATGGCGGAAGGTTTGCCGTAAAGGATTTGACGTTTTCCGTGAAAAGCGGAATGGTCTTTGGGCTTTTGGGCGCCAACGGAGCCGGAAAGAGCACGACCATAGACTGCATATTGGGTACTAAACAGAAGGACACAGGCGAGATTTCCGTTCTGGGCATGGACCCGAAAAAAGACCGCCGCAGACTTTTCCAAATGGTAGGCGTTCAGTTTCAGGAGGGGGACTATCAGAATGAGATACGGGTAGAGGAGCTGTGCGAGGAGACAGCCTGTCTTTACCGGCATCCTGCGGACTGGCATCAGCTTCTGCAGCGCTTCGGCATTGGCGATAAAGAAAAACAACCTGTAAAGAGTCTGTCCGGCGGTGAGCGGCAGAGGTTGTTTATCGTTTTGGCGTTGATCCCAAATCCGAAGCTGGTATTTTTGGACGAGCTGACCACGGGGCTGGATGCGAGAGCCAGGAGAAGCGTATGGGAAGTCCTGGAGGGATTGAAGCAGCAGGGTTTGACTGTTTTTCTCACGTCTCATTTTATGGACGAGGTGGAGGCTCTCTGCGATGAGATATGCATCTTAAAAAAAGGCAGTCCCGTATTCTACGGAACGGTCGCTCAGGCAAAAAAACAGTGCGGCTGTGATAAATTCGAGGATGCCTATTTGATGCTGAGCGATGAAGAGGAGGCGGCAGAATGAAAAGCTATCTGGTACTTTTGAAAAACGAATGCAAGCTGAGTCTGCGCGATATGAACATGGTGATTTTTGCCATCATCATGCCTCTTGTGGTACTGATAGTCTTGGGCCTGATCTACGGAGATAAATCCATCGCAGCGGGAGCAGACAGTACATTTCTGGAACGGTCCTTTGGCGCTGTATGTGCGATTTCCATGTGCGCCGGAGGGCTGATGGGGCTTCCCATCGTGGTTTCAGATTATCGGGAACGAAAGATATTGAAAAGATTCCGGGTGACGCCTATGAGCCCGGCGTTGCTCCTTGCGGTGGAACTGAGTATCTATATTCTCTATTGTATCGTTTCTCTGCTGTTGTGTTGGCTGATTGCCGGAGTTTTCTGGGAAGTGCAGATCCATGGAAATCTGCCGGCATTTCTGGGAAGCTGGCTGCTGACCATGATTTCTACCCTCAGCATCGGAATGCTGGTTGGGGGCATTGCGAAAAACAGCAAGCAGGCCGGCGTGATCGCTTCCGTTTTGTATTTCCCCATGCTGGTTTTTTCCGGCACCACGGTTCCCCTTGAGATCATGCCAAAAGCCATGCAGTCCGTCGTGCACGTTTTCCCGCTTACCCAGGGTATCGAATTGATGAAAAAGACATTTCTGGGAGTTTGTGCGACAGATGTATTTCTTTCGGTATTCGTCATGCTCAGCGTGACAACGGTTTGCGTAGGGCTTGCCGTCAGATTTTTTAAATGGGAATAGAGAGCCCGGTACAGAGAAATGAAATGCATCGAATCGTTAGAAAATTAAAAGCATTCTAAACCAATATAATGATGCATAAACAGCAAATTAATAACTAAAATTGCTTGACAAACCGCAAACTAAACACTATAATGAGGCTGTAGTTAAAACTGAGTAGCAAAAACAGAAAAGAGGGATAATCGTGAGTAATGCTACAAAGAAAGCCATCGTCACCAAGGTAAAATCCGTAAAGAATAATTTCTACGTATGTGCCGAGCTTATCGACCATATCGTGAAGAGCGGACGACTTTAGGAAGGCTACTACAAAAATAAAACAAATATCATACAATATTTTTTCGACAGGTAAAACGCCTGTCGTTTTTTGTTGCCGCAATGCATGACGTGCAAACATAAAATCAATTTAGTGTGAAACGCCCCATAGTGTTTTGCCTGTGTAATCCGCAGCTGCGATATAAAATGCGTCTGCAGGAGCAGCGAACCTTTTTGCCCGAAGAGCGTTAGCGATTCGCTAGGCAAAACGGATAGCAGGGAGCAGCAAACGCTGCGAGTCGGAGCAAGCATTAGCTTGCGTTGGACATCACAGGCAGAATTCTATGGGGCGCGCATGCGTTTGAGGATTTTCTTGATGCATAGGAAAATTTTTGATGCAAATACTAATACGGAACGAACGAGAAAGGAGTCTTATCATGTTTAAACACGAAAAACAATTGTTTCATCCGGTGGCGGTAGAGGGACCGAATCCTCAGTATGCAGTCCTGATGCAGGAGCAGCTGGGAGGTGGCAACGGAGAATTGAAGGCTGCTATGCAGTACCTTTCCCAGAGCTTCCGCATCAAAAATCCCGAAATCAAAGACCTCTTTATGGATATTGCCGCAGAGGAGCTGGGGCATATGGAAATGGTAGCGCAGACCATCAATCTGCTTAACGGACACGACGTAGATGCCAGCGCTGTAAAGGCAGGAGAAATACAGTCCCATGTGATTTTGGGTCTGAATCCGGGGCTTATCAATTCCTCCGGCTACTCCTGGACGGCGGACTACGTTACGGTCACAGGAGACCTGTGCGCCGACCTGCTTTCCAATATCGCTTCCGAACAGAGAGCGAAGGTGGTGTACGAATACCTTTACAGACAGATCAGCGATAAGAAGGTGCGGGAGACCGTTGACTTCCTGCTGAACCGTGAAGAAGCCCATAACGCCATGTTTAGAGAAGCCTTTAACATGGTGCAGGAAACAGGATCAAACGAAGACTTTGGGACGACAAAGGCTGCGAAGATGTATTTCAGCATGTCGGAGCCGTCTCCGTCTCCTAATTTCCAAAAGGCTTTTGAAGAAAAGGGCGTGAGACCGCCATCATTCAGCTGACGAAGATAGGAGTGCAACGGAGAAACAGCGTGCCCTTTACTTGCCCTTGAGGCTGAAGATAACCACACCGGCAATGATGACAGCTCCGCCTATGAAGGTCCCCATGTCGGGAACCTCCCGGAGCAGGAAGAATCCCATGATGGCAGAAAGCAGCGGCGTTATGAACATATAGTTGGTGACCTCGCTGGTTTTCTCTGCCAGGGAGATGGCCTTTGCCCACAGGATATAGGAGATGGCGCTAGGCATTATTCCCAGATAAATGGCGACAATGATATCCACAAGCCCGGCGGAAGCCACCTGGGATACTGTTTGAGGCAGGAAAATAAGCAGCAGGATAGTGCCGCTCACCACGCTGTAGGTGACGATCTCCAGAGAGGTGTAGCCCAGAGCGGTCAGCTTTCTGTTGAGTATGTTGTAGCCGCAGAAAACCAGAGCAGCGCCCAGAGTCCACAGCAGTCCTATATTGACAGACAGGATGCCATTCCAGAAAAGCAGGATCACCACGCCGATAAATGCCACCGCTATGGCGATCCATCCCAACGCCTTGATTTTTTCACCGTAGAGTTTATAAGCAGCCATGGCAGTAAGTATCGGTGTTGCTGCGATTATCACGCTGGAAGAGGCTGATGTCAGAGTCAACAGCCCCGTATTAAAGAAGACCATGTAAAGGGTAAAGCCCATGCCGCCGGACGCTACGAAGTAAAGAAGATCCTTTTTGCAGAAGGGCTTTCTGATCCCTGTGCAAAGTCCCATTGCTATCAGAAGCAGGGCAGCTACTCCGCAGCGTATCAGACCTAAAGAGTTGGGTGTAAACTGCTGCTCGATTACCTTTGTAAGCGGGAAGGCAGATGCCCATAAAAACACTGTGATAAATGCGTATAGATTCAGCTTGATTTTGTCGTTCATTGTTCTCATCCTTTACTTTTGTATGAACCGATTCGAGATGGTTGCCCGAACCGACCATATTACTATACCATAAAAAAAGTAGTTTTGA
The DNA here is from genome assembly GCA_030526925.1 of Bacillota bacterium. Classification (GTDB taxonomy): domain Bacteria; phylum Bacillota; class Clostridia; order Peptostreptococcales; family Anaerovoracaceae; genus Lentihominibacter. The sequence continues at coordinate 11,049 of JAUNBU010000002.1, forward strand.
AAAAATAATCCCTCAAAAATTATTTGCAGATATTGTTAACAATGTAATTGATTACTGCGATGAATTCTGCTATAATATTACAAGGCTACATATATATAGAGAGGCTACGTTGAGGGGTAAATACAGCTATGGATCTTAAAGACTATGCAGCAATCATTTTAGACAATCAGGATGTTCTGTGCTACATAAGTGACGTTGACACTTATGAGCTTTTATATTTGAACAAAGCAGCTATGGAAGCCTTTGATGTGAAGACTCCGGAAGAATACCGGGGCAAAAAGTGCTACAAGCTTATGCAGGGCAAAGACAGCCCGTGCTCGTTTTGCACCAACGCCAAGCTGAAGTCGGGAGAAAAATTCTGCTGGGAATACTATAACGATAAGATAAAGAAGTACGTGTATCTGGAAGATACTCTGGTGGAGGTAAACGGCAAGCTTAGGCGGCTTGAGATATGCAGGGATATTACGGAACACAGGGAAGAGATGCAGGCGCTGCGGAGCAAGATCACCATTGAAGAAACGCTGATAAAGTGCATTGAAACCCTAAACAGAGGCAAGGATACGGATAAAGCCGTCAACAGTCTGCTGGAGAGCATATGCGAGTTCTACGCTGCCAACAGAGCATACATTTTTGAGTTTGATTTTGACAAGCAGGTTACCAATAACACGTATGAATGGTGCGAAGACGGAGTGACGAAGGAGATCGACAACCTGCAGGAGATCCCGATAGAAGTTGTTTCAGACTGGATCAAAAAATTCGAAGAAGTAGGAGAGTTTTATATCAGTTCTCTTGATGGAGATTTGGATCACGATGCAGCTGACTATAAGATACTGGAGGCACAGGGTATCCGCAGCCTGATGGCAGCGCCGCTGCTGAAGGAAGGCGAGATCATAGGATTTCTCGGTGTGGACGATCCTGCCAGGAATATGGATGACAAGACGCTTCTTAAATCCATAACCTTCTTCATTCTGGACGACCTGGAGAAGAGGAGAATGATCCAGCAGATGAAGGCAATGAGCTATCTGGACGGTCTGACAGGTGTGTACAACCGGAACAGATACGTTGAAACCCTGGAAATGTATGAAGAAAATCCTCCTGCCGCCTTAGGGATAGTATTTCTCGATATCAACGGTATGAAGGCAATAAATGATAGCTACGGGCACAGCTATGGGGACCGCATCATCCACCACGCAGGGAAGATTTTGAAGGAGTATTTTGGTGAGAAGGTATTCCGGCTGGGAGGCGACGAATTCCTGGTACTCTGTGAGAATGTAGAGCAAGACAGTTTTGAAGCGAATGTGGAGAAGCTTCGCAGGTTTATAGCCCAAGACGAAGAATGCAGCATGGCGATAGGAGCGGTTTGGAAGGATGGAACTTTCAACCCACAGGAAGAGATCAACAAGACGGATTCGCTCATGTACGAGGAAAAGAAAAGCTTTTATTCCACCGCTGAAAGAAACCGAAGAAGGCGAGACCGGATTTGAAAAAACGGTAAAAATCTGTTATAATAAAAATGTGGCGTGTTGCTTACAGTATTCTTTGCTGCTGAGCCACACGCTTTTGTTCTATATAATGGAAAGAAGGTAAAAAACAATGGATGGTGAACGATTTGAAAAGGGCAGTTACGTTGTGTATGGGACCAATGGGATCTGCACGGTTGAAGATGTGAAGCTCATGAGCTTTGCTTCCGGTATGGAAAAGAACATGTACTACATTCTCAAGCCCCTAAGCAACCCGTCCTCTACCATATTCGTTCCTGTCAAAAATGAGGAGCTCATGTCCAAAATGCGGGACCCGATGACGAAAGAAGAAATCGACAGGCTGCTGATGGAGATGCGCGACAAGGAATTTGAATGGGAGGACGACCGGCGTTTTCGTGCCGAGAGCTTTCATGACATATTGACAAGAGGGGTCCATCAGGAAATGATGATGATGATCCGATGTATCTATATGAGGAAGCAGGAACTATCGGAGGAAGGAAGGAAACTGGCGGCAACGGACACCAACACCTTAAAAGCAGCAGAAAAACTGGTAGAAGAAGAATTTGCCCATGTCCTTGGTATCAAGCCGGAGGAAGTAGGCAAATATATCCGCAAGACTCTGAACATGCCGGATGAAGATACAGGATTGTGAGTTGCACACAAAAAAATACAATAAAGCATGTTGACAAAACACAATGACGGGAGTATCATGATAGATAAGTGAATAGAGAAAAGGCATTGATGAAGACAAGTAGCATGAGTGATCGCCTGCAGTGAGCCGGAGGCAGTGGAAACCCGGCGGTAGAGTTCATGTGAATAACACTTCGGAGCTGTGAACTGAAATCTCCGACATGGAATCCGGCACGTAGCAAACCGTTTCATAAGGAATGAGAAAGTAGGGGATCCGGGTTTGGCCCGTTACAGCCAATACAACTGTCAGGTTGGAAAAGTGGGGTTTGATTGAACGCAGACTCAACATAGGTGGCACCGCGGATATGTGGCTATTCGTCCTATATTTTTAGGATGGATAGCCACTTTTTAGTTGAGCCGCAGAAGCTCAGAAGGAGGGAAAGGAAGATGTGTTCAATTATGACGTATACGGGAAGAGACATGGATATGAAGGATTTTCTGGAGGGATTTGAAAAAACAGTGATGCGCGGGCCAGACATGTCTAGGGTGATCGAGACAAAGCCCGGCATCATGGCGTTCCATAGACTTGCCATCATGGATCTGGAAGACACGGGAATGCAGCCCTTTGAACTGGATGGCAGCTACGCCGTGTGTAATGGAGAGCTTTACGGCTTCAGGCCGCTGAAGGCAGAGCTGGAAGAAAAGGGATACCGGTTTGCTTCCGACAGCGACTGCGAGATCATCCTGCCACTGTACCGCGAATACGGCACAGGCATGTTTGAAAAGCTGGATGCTGAATTTGCTATGGTGATCTATGATGTGGAGGCGGACGATTATATTGCTGCCAGAGATCCCATCGGCATCAGGCCTTTGTATTTCGGGTATTCTGAAACCGATAAGATCATCTTTGCCAGCGAACCGAAAAACCTGATGGGGCTCGCTGATCGCATCATGCCCTTTCCGCCGGGACATTACTATAAGGATGGCGAGTTTAAATGCTACATGGACATTACGAAAGCTGACGATTTCCATAGAGACACCGTGGATCAAATATGCAGGACCATCAGAGAAAAGCTGATTGCAGGCATTGAAAAAAGACTGGATGCAGATGCTCCCCTGGGATTTTTGCTGAGCGGGGGCCTGGACAGCTCTCTCGTATGTGCGGTAGCACAGAAGCTGATGCCCGAAAAGCCCATCAGGACCTTTGCAGTAGGGATGAGCGAGGACGCCATCGACTTGAAATACGCCAAAGAAGTGGCCGACTACATCGGAAGCGATCACAGAGAAATCATCATTACCAAAGAAGATGTAATCCGGTCACTGGAAGAAGTCATCAGCATTTTAGGCACCTACGATATCACCACCATCAGAGCCAGCATGGGCATGTACCTGCTCTGCAAGGCTATCCATGAGACCACAGATGTTCGGGTGTTGCTGACCGGAGAGATTTCCGATGAATTGTTTGGGTATAAATACACGGATTTTGCACCGGACGGAGCAGCCTTTCAACGAGAATCGGTCAAACGGGTCAGGGAGCTGCACATGTATGATGTGCTGCGGGCAGATCGGTGTATCAGCGCCAACTCTATGGAAGCCAGGGTGCCTTTCGGCGATCTGGACTTTGTGAAGTACGTGATGGCTATCGATCCGGAAAAGAAGCGAAACGTGTACGGTAAGGGGAAGTATCTTTTAAGGCGCGCTTTCGAAGGGGATTATCTGCCGCTGCCGATACTTTATAGAGAAAAAGCGGCTTTCAGCGATGCGGTAGGGCACTCCATGGTAGATCATCTGAAGGAATATGCAGAGAGCAAATACAGCGATGAAGAATTTAAGCACAAGTGCAGCGAATACGCCTATCATAGCGAGCCCTTCACCAAAGAATCCCTGCTCTACAGAGAGCTATTTGAAAAGTATTACCCGGGACAGGCGGAGATGATCAGGGATTTCTGGATGCCAAACAGACAGTGGGAGGGCTGCGATGTGGACGATCCCAGCGCCAGAGTCCTCTCAAACTACGGAGCAAGCGGGAAATAGGAAGGCAGGAAGATAGTATGAAAATACGCAGGAGGATCAAAATGACTGAAATGATAGATAAGTTTCACGATGAATGTGGTGTTATTGGAGTATATGCACCCGGTAAGGAGGACATTGCCCGCGGCGTGTATTTCGGGCTTCATTCCTTGCAGCACAGAGGGCAGGAAAGCGCAGGGATCGCTGTCAACAGAGGAGGAAAGATTTCCTACTACAAGGACATGGGGCTGGTACAGGAGGTTTTTAACGACGAGATCATCGGCAGGTTGCAGGGAGATATGGCGATCGGGCACGTCCGTTACTCCACGGCAGGAGAAAGCCATGCCGTCAATGCCATGCCTCTGGTAGCGTATTACCGGGGCGGTGCCATCGCACTGGCTCACAACGGTAATCTGATAAATGCCGATACCTTGCGCTGTGAGATGCAGGATGCAGGCGTGATCTTTCAGACGGGGATCGATTCGGAGGTCATCGCAGCACTCATCGCCAGAAACATCAAGGACAACACTATAGAGGAAGCTATCGTCAAAAGCCTGGAAACCGTAAAAGGCGCCTATGCCCTGGTGATCACCGTTGGGAACAAGCTGATCGGTGTGAGAGATCCCAACGGCATACGACCTCTCTGCATCGGCAGGGGAGAAGATGGCAGCCTGGTCCTTTCCTCGGAAAGCTGCGTATTCCCGCTTTTGGGAGTAGAACTGATCCGGGACGTGGATGCAGGAGAAATGGTGATCATCGAGGATGGAGAAATCAAATCCATACAGTATCATAAAGGCGCCAGGAAAGCAATGTGCTCATTCGAATACGTCTATTTCGCCAGACCGGACAGCAGAATGGATGGTATCGGTGTCTATACAGCCAGAAGTGAATGCGGCAGGATCCTGGCGAGGGAGCATCCGGTCGCAGCCGACATGGTGATTTCTGTTCCCGATTCGGGCAACGTAGCCGCCATAGGATATGCGGAAGAATCGGGGATACCTTACGGAGAAGGACTGATCAAAAACCGATACGTAGGCAGGACATTCATCCAGCCAAATCAGCGAATGAGGGAGCTTTCTGTGAAACTGAAGCTTAACGTGTTGAAAGGCAACGTAGCCGGCAAACGGATCATCATGGTGGACGATTCCATAGTTCGGGGTACCACCATTGGCAAAATCGTCAAGATGCTTAAGGATGCCGGCGCCAAAGAGGTCCATATTCGAGTAGCGTCACCGCCTGTCATCGCTCCCTGCTTTTTCGGCATCGACACACCGAACAAAGAGAAGCTGGTGGCATCCGGTCATACGCTGGAAGAAATCTGCAGGATGACAGGGGCCGATTCGCTGGGATACATAAGCGTAGAAGGTATGCTGACAGCCATCGGAGCACCGGAAGGGACGATCTGCACCGCCTGTTTCACCGGCGACTACCCTATGAAGCTGCCGGAACCGGAGGTGGGCTCTGGAGGGAGGGCTGAACTTGAAACGGATTCTGTTGATGTCGAAAAACGGGAAGAATAAGAATATCATAATAAGCAGCCTCATGGAAAAGGAAATCTGCGAGATCACTACGGCGTCCCGGGCGGAAATAGGAAGACAGCTTTTTTTGGATGCTTCCTATGATCTGATCGTAGTCAATACGCCGCTGGAGGACGAATTTGGCGATGAGACGGCCGCATTGGTTTCTCGAAAGACAGGGGCAGGTGTGATCATCCTCATCAAAAAAGATTTGGTAGATCGGTTGGCGGCAAAGATGGAAAAAAGCGGCGTGATGGTGGTTGCAAAGCCGATGATAAAAGGGATGCTTTTTCAGGCAGTCGGATTCGCACAGGCAGCGAAGCAAAGGATCGCCATCGTGCAGGAAGAAAACGAAAAGTTGACGGCCAGACTCAATGCGGTCAAAACCGTGAACAAGGCGAAATGGGCCCTGGTGAAGTATCTGAACATGTCAGAAGAGCAGGCTCATAAATATATCGAAAAGCAGGCCATGGACCGGCATCTGCCAAAGGAGGCTGTAGCCTGCAGAATTTTGAAGACATACGGCAATTAAGCTGCAGACAGCAAAAATCCATACCCAAGAAGGATATGGATTTTTGCATGCGATATTTGAATTACGCAAAGAGGAGACTTCCGTAGGAAGGCATCGGCCAATATTCCTCCGACGTGTTGACCTCCAGTTCATCTGTCAGCATCCGGATTTCCGTCATAAGGGGAATCACCTGGTCGCAGAAGAACCTTGCAGAGGACTCGGTCGCCTGAATATCGTCTGCCTTCGTCAGAACCGTTTCCAGTTCCTGCGTTTTATCATAGAGATCATCGCACAGCCGTGATAGTGCGGTGATCAGTTTCATTTCAGTGGTACAAGGGATCCTTTCTCCCATGGCTGCCTTTTTCATGCTGATCGTCTCAGCCAGATCCTTTTCGTAGGCCGAAACCGCAGGGATGATGTCCTTGTTGATCACATCCAGAAGGGTCAAGGCCTCGATGTTGATGATCTTACAGTACTCTTCATAGAGGATAGACTGTCTTGCTTCCACCTCCGTTCTGGTGAATATCTTATGGATGTCAAAGAGGCGGATGTTTTTCTCGGCGGTGAAATAAGGCAGGGCGTCTACCGTTGTGCGAAGGTTTAAAAGCTTACGTTTCTTTGCCTCATCCAGCCATTCTTCGGAATAGTTGTTCCCGTTGAATACGATCCGCTTGTGCCGGGCATAGCAGGTCTTAACCAGCTCCAGGGCAGCCTTCTCAACATCCTTGGCGCCTTCAAGCGTATCAGCGAATTCCATCAGAGAGTTGGCAACGATGGTATTGAGCATATAGGCAGGGCAGGAAACAGATGTCATGGATCCGGCCATTCTGAATTCAAACCGGCTGCCGGTAAATGCAAAGGGTGAGGTCCTGTTTCTGTCTGTCGTATCTTTTTTGATGTAAGGGAGGACGGATGCCTTGGTATCCATCTTCCTGTCCCTTTTCGGGACGCTGGCTTTGCCCGCTTCGATGGCTTCCATGACTTCCAGCAGATCGTCTCCCAGAAAGATGGAAATGATTGCAGGCGGGGCTTCGTTGCCGCCCAGCCTATGATCGTTGCTGGCGCTTGCAACGGAGATTCGCAGCAGATCCTGGTATTCGTCCACGGCTTTTATGACTGCACACAGAAACAGCAAAAATCTGGTATTGGAGATTGGAGCCTTGCCGGGCTTCAGCAGGTTTTCTCCCTGATCGGTAGCTATGGACCAGTTGATATGCTTGCCGCTGCCGTTGATTCCGGCGAAAGGCTTTTCATGGAGCAGGCAGACAAGATCGTGTTTTTCTGCCACCTTCTTCATCATCTCCATGGTCAGCTGGTTGTGATCAGCGGCTATGTTGGCCGTGCTGAAAATCGGCGCTAATTCGTGCTGGGATGGCGCCACTTCGTTGTGCTCCGTGTTGGCAAGGACACCAAGCTGCCACAATTCTCGATTCAGATCCTCCATGTAGTCGGAAATCGCAGGCTTGATGGCGCCAAAATAGTGGTCGTCCAGCTCCTGGCTCTTAGGTGGCCTGGAGCCGATCAAAGTTCTGCCGCAGAATAAAAGGTCTTTTCTCTTCTTGTAAAGGTCCTTCGGTATCAAGAAGTACTCCTGCTCAGGTCCGACGGTAGTCACTACTTTGGAAGCGGGAGCGCCCAGGATGTCCAGAAGCCTAAGCGCCTGCCTGTTGATGGCCTCCATGGAAAGTAGCAATGGTGTCTTTTTGTCTAAGGATTCTCCTCCGTAGGAACAGAAGGCCGTCGGGATGCAGAGGGTATTTCCCTTGATAAATACATATGAGCTGGGGTCCCATGCTGTGTATCCTCTGGCTTCGAAGGTGGCTCTGATGCCGCCCGATGGGAAGCTGGAGGCATCCGGCTCACCTTTGATAAGCTCTTTGCCGGAGAAGTTCATTATGACGCTGCCGCTCTCATCCGGCGTCATGAAGCTGTCGTGCTTTTCAGCGGTGATACCTGTCATAGGCTGGAACCAATGGGTGAAATGGGTAGCGCCGTTTTCAAGCGCCCAGTCCTTCATGGCAGAAGCGATCACGTTGGCAACGCTTCCTTCAAGCTCCGTTCCATCGTCGATATGCCGTTTCAGTGCAGTGTATGCATCCCTGGGAAGCTTTTCCTTCATGACGATATCATTAAAAACCTTCTTGCCGAAAATCTCCGATATTTTGTTCATACTTTCTTACCTCCTTGCTGTTCGCGCTGTTCTAAGAAAAAGCGACATCAAAAACAAAAAAAGGGCACTGCGAGTGTATTACTCGCAGCACCTTTGCTGACCTGTGATACAGTATACAAGGATTGTCTTTTTCTGTCAAGGTGATTTAAGAAAGTTTTGCACTGGTTCTGTGTTGAGTCAGAAGACTTGTGTTCCGCATGGTGGAACTGCCTTTTTACATGGCAAAACCGGCGCTATTGACTGTTTTAATTTTCAGAATTATTATGAAGTCAGCAAGCAAGAAAGTATACTTTCCCATTCAGATTCTCTCATAAGGAGGTAAATGTTATGTTACACGTAAAAACAGGAAACAGCGTAAACGCAAGTGCAGCGGCAGCCGGAAAAGAAGCGGCGCTGCAGGTGAAGGACGCGATCAAAGACATGAAAATGGCATTCGTATACAGCGGAGTACAGTACGACCAAAAGGAATTTCTCGATGCAATTTCTGCAGAGCTTCCGGGTGTGCCCCTCATCGGTAATACGTCCTTCACCGGCGTCATTACACCGGAAGGATACATTTCCAGCGATGGTGGATTCGCTGGCATTATGACCCTCTCCGATGCGGCATTGACGGTGGGCGTAGCCGGTATGCCTAAGCAAGACGGCGATCCCAGGAAGACAGGAACAGCTGTAGCAAAAGAAGCCATGGAAAAGGCAGGCAGGTCAACTGCTCCAAACTATTTCTATATGGTGGCGCCTCCAGGAGAAGAGGAATGTTATCTAAAGGGCATCGAGGATGTTATCGGCAGGATACCTTTCTTCGGCGGAAGCGCTGCAGACAATGCTATCGCAGGAGAATGGGAACTTTATACAGACGAAATGGTTTGCGCCGATGGCGTTGCAGTTGCTTTCTTCTATACGGATAAACCTTTTGCAAACAAATTTACAGGCGCATATGAGGAAACCACAAATGTAGGTGTCATCACGAAGCTTGATGGCCCGAGAAAGCTGGTCGAAATCGACGGTGTCCCTGCCATCAGAAAATATGCAGAATGGACTGGGCACGACATGGAAAGCCTTATGCTGGGCAACCTGTTGGTGACCACCATTACAGCTCCGTTGGGAGTAAAGGACAGGCTGGGCGATCTCGTCGCCATCAGACATCCGATGAACGGCAACAACGACTATTCCATGGATGTAGGCAACAACCTGGCAGTTGGAACAGCAGTCATCCAGATGTCGGGCTCCGTGGACCAGCTTATCAACTCCGTGGGCGAAACTCTGGAAGAGCTAAAGAAAAAAATCAACGGGCCTATCGGAGCGCTCCACCTGGTTCACTGTGGCGGTAGAAGAGCCGGTATCGACAGCAGGATAGACGAAGTCACACAGCAGATCAAAAAATCAGTTGGCGATATCCCGTTCATCGTAGAATTCACCTTTGGAGAATACGGCTACGAGGACGATGGGAATAACACCTGCGGCGGGCTGATGCTCTCATTTACCGCCTTTGGGAAATAGGACCATGAGACCCAACGTTGAACAAGTTATTGAAGAGATGATTTCCAGAAAGAAGCCATCTCTGTAAAACGCAGTATACAAGGAGACAGCATCATGAAAATGATAATCGACGGAAAAAAGGTGGACAGTGTAAGCGGCATGACCTTCGATGTTACCGCACCCGCTACGGGGGAAGTGATCGAAAGTGTACCGAAGGCCACTGCTGAGGATATAGAAACTGCCATAACAGCAGCAGTGAAAGGGCAGAAGGTATGGGAGGGATATCCGATTTCAGACAGGGCGGAAATCCTGTATAAATTCCTTCATCTGGTAGATGAAAATAAGGAATCCCTAGCTCAGACCTTGTCTGCAGAAAACGGCAAGCCTATCAATGAAGCGAGAGCTGAGATCGGCAATATCAAAATCGGGTTTTCCGGCTTTATAGAACATGCGAAGCATTACTACGGAGAAATCATCCCGCCGGGAACCGAGGCGGGGCAGGCCACCCACATGCAGCTGGTGACGAGAGAACCTATCGGGGTTGTAGCCTGCATCATCCCTTTCAACTTTCCTTGTGATCTTTACGATCAGAAGGTGGCGCCGGCACTGATGATGGGAAATGCTGCCATCGTTTTCCCGTCATCCGACAATCCTCTGACGCTTATGCGACTTACGGAAATGTTGGTTGAGGCTGGCGTGCCAAACGGTGCCATTCAGTGCCTGACAGCTCCGGGATCTGTAAAGAGCGCAGCCGTATCCGACCCAAGAGTCCACCTGGTGACCTTGACAGGCAGCACGGAGGTAGGTATCGATACGGCTAAAATCGCAGCAGGAAATCTGACCCATACTGCACTGGAGCTGGGTGGCAACGATGCCTTTATAGTTCTTGAAGATGGCGATGTGGATCTGGCAGTAGAGGAAATGATCTGGGGACGTATGTACAACACCGGTCAGGTATGCTGTGCCAGCAAGCGCTTCCTGGTCCACAACTCAATAAAGGATGAATTTGCACGGAAAGCTGTCGCCAGGATCAAACAGCTGAAGTATGGCGCTCCGAAGGAGGAAGATACCCAAATCGCATGCCTCATCAGTGAAAAGGCCGCCATTAAGGTGGAGGAGCAGGTGGAGCTGACTGTGAAGCAGGGTGGTAAGCTGCTGATGGGCGGTAACCGAAACGGGGCTTACTACGATCCGACGGTCATCACCGATGTTCCTAAGACAGCTGATGTAGCCAAGGACATGGAGATATTCGGTCCGGTGGTTCCTATCATTGGCTTCGATACTGACGAAGAAGCCATTGAGATCGCCAACAGCTCCATCTTCGGTCTTTCCAGCTGTGTCTTCTCACGAGACCAGAAGCGCGCTTTCAGGGTTGCCAGAGCTATGGAATCCGGCGGCGCTGTCATCAACGGAGCAAGCTTCTTCCGATCCTTCGAAATGCCATTCGGCGGATGGAAGCACAGCGGCATAGGAACAGAGGGCGTAATGTCAACCTTCAATGAAATGACCAGAGTCAAGGTGATAGTTCTCAAGAACATTATCGACTAGTCGGACAAACATATCTTTTAGCATATCACATAAATGACTCCTGAAAAGGGACTTGACGGCATATACCATCAAGTTCCTATTCCACATATCCCATGCCTTTGGATATTTCCAAAGCCACCTTCATGACGTATTGAGATACCTCTTCGATCCTGTCATCCGTCAGCACATGTTTATCTCCGCTGGCGCTGATAGCAGCGATGATGTCTCCTCTGTAATCATAGATAGGTGCGCCAATGCAGCGGTGACCGATCTCGTATTCTTCATCATCCATGGCCCAGCCTTGCTTTCTGACCTTATTGATTTCCACATGTAGCGCATCAATATCGGCAATGGTATTGGCTGTGAATTTGATAAAGCCACAATCGGTCATGATGGCATCCAGCTGCTCTTTGGAGTAATTGGCCAGCAGGCACTTTCCCAGAGAAGAACAATAGGCATGCATACGCAGCCCGATCTGAGAATACATTTTGACGCTGGAGACCACGTCCATCTTTTCTATATAGACCACCTTGTCTCCATCCAGAACGCCCAGGTGGGAGGTCAGCCCCAAATTGGCGGTGATCTGGGCCACGTAGGGGCGGGCTTCTGTCTGTAGTTCCAGGCTGTTGATATAGCAGCTGACCGCTTCGATCAGCTTCAAACCGACACGGTAATTGTTTTCGTTGCTTTTATCCAGATACCCTCGTTTGGTCAGCGTCGCAATAATTCTATGGGCAGTACTTTTGTGAAGGCCCACTTTAACTGCGATTTCCGTCAGGCTAAGCCCTTCCTGTTCGACAGCGACCGCTTCTATGATATCCAGAGCTCGTTCTATGGATTGTACACTCTTATCATCAGGCATGAATCATCACCTCACTCATTTCTTATGGTATCATTTTTCATATTGCAAGTCAAACCGATTAAAGATCATATGTTTTCCTAAATGAGCAAAAAAGAAAATGCATCTCATCGAAAAAATTTAAAGCACAGAGTTGGAATTTGTAGTACCATATAGGTATGAAACAGGAAAAGGAACGATACCGAACAAAATATCCCATCCTGTTGGTCCATGGGCTGGGCTACCGGGACGACAGGGGAGATAAATACTGGGGCAGGATACCGCAGCTGCTGAGGGATCTGGGAAACCAAATATATTTCGGGCATCAGGACGGATACGGAAGTATGGCGGACAACGCCGATGCCTTGAAAAAGCGGGTACTTGTGATTGCAGAGGAGACCGGCGTGCAAAGGGTCAATATCATTGCTCACTCCAAGGGCGGACTGGAAGCCCGCTATATGATCTCGCAGCTGGGGATGGCCGATCATGTGGCATCCCTTACCACCATGTCCACACCCCACAAGGGCTCGCCTCTCATGGACAAGATCGCATCGGCGCCAAGACCGCTAAAGGGTATTTTCGGAGCTTGTGTCAACGGTGTCCAGAGGATCAAAGGTGATCGCCATCCCAATGCCATAAAATCCATAGAAGAGCTTTCTCAGGATTACGTGGGCGTTTTCAACGAGATGATGGAGGATTCGGAAAAGGTCTACTACCAGAGCTATGCCTTTTATATGAAAGGTCCTTTTGACGATCTTCTGCTGACGGCGCCTTACAGGCTATACAGGCGGCTGCACAGGGAAAGGGACGTTGACATTCCGGGGATGGGCGATGGCCTGGTGACTGCCGATTCTGCCCGGTGGGGAGAGTTCAAAGGAGTATATACCAGCTACGGCAAGCGTGGGATCTCCCACCGGGGCGCCACGGACACCTTCAGGAGGCCATTTGTAAAAAGCATTAAGATCGCGGAGACCGCAGAGGCCGCAGAGACCGCAGGAAAAGAGCCCGAAGAAGACCTTTCCAAAACCGATGATCACGTCTTGATGGTGGAGGACATTGCGGACCTTTACCTGGAGATCGTAGAGGACCTGGCCTTGAGAGGATTTTGAGAAAAAACTGCCGAAACTTGCATATGAAATGTCGTTGCTGCCGGAATTTTAAAGTGCTACTCTGAAATCGAGGGTTTGAGGAGGAAGAGAGCATGGATAAGATTTCGGCAGCTTTGATTTTTGGTATCATCGGCATGGTGCTCTTAAGCGGAATGATCGTCTATCGTACCTGGATCGCAGATGTAGACAAGCTGGATGAAATAGATGCGGTCACGGCGGAGGTCCCGCTGCAGCAAGAGCTGATATGCAACGATGATACGTCCATAACCAGCAATGCCAATAAGAAGCTTTGGCTGCGGGTGAAGATCATATATCGGGAAGAATACGATGCTGATGGGTATCAGGTGATTTCGGAGGCTGTCTCGGACGGAGAATGGATAGAAAAAGATGGTTGGTATTACTACCGGGTCCCGCTGGAGTTGGCACAGACCACCAGACCGCTGATGGACAGGCTGCTTTATGGCGGACAGGAAGTGGAGCAGGGGGAAACAGGCAGGTTCAGCCTACAGGTGGAGGCGGTAGATGAGGCCTGGCTTTTGGAAAGACCGGAAGACGCTTACCAGGCTTTCCGCGATTTCACCGCACTTTCACCAATCTTTCCTTGATTAGAAGCACTAGAAATGCTAAAATCATACGTGTGCAAAAGCTGATACGAAGAATACGGCGGATGCAGCAACGATTCTAATCAAAGGAAGTGGATAACGAGAATGAAAGAACAAATAATGGAGATCCTGAAAGGTGTCAGGAGCGATGTAGATTTTGAAAACGCCGAAAAGCTGATCGATGACGGGATTTTGGAATCCCTGGACATCGTGGCCATCGTGGGAGAATTCAACGAAGAATTCGATGTGGAAATATCCGTTGAGGACCTGGTGCCGGAGAATTTCAATTCGGTAGACGCCATGGTGGAGCTGATTACGAGAGCACAGGAATAGTAAATCAAAGGTAACGTATATGGCATTTACATCCTTTTACTTTTTAATCTTCGTAGCAGTCTGTGTAGGTGCTTATTTTGTTGTACCAAAAAAAGGCAGATGGCTGGTCCTGCTCGTGGCCAGCTATGCCTTTTATTTGATTTCAAGTCCCAGGACCTTTGTCTTCGTCCTCTTTACAACGGTAGTGACGTTTTTCGGAGGGCGATATATCGGCGTGCAAAATACAGGACACAAGGCATACCTGGCAGCCCATAAGGAAAGCCTTTCCAAAGAAGATAAGAAGGCGGTCAAGGCGGCAGTCCAGAAGAAAAAGCGCAGGATGGTGCTGGTGATCCTTCTTGCCAACTTCGGCGTGCTGGCGGTAGTCAAATATTTCCGCTATTATATCGAAGCCCTGGGGATACCGGGTCTGGAGTTTGACCTGGGCAGTATGCTGATTCCCCTGGGGATATCCTTTTATACATTCCAGACGGCGGCGTATATCATCGATCTGTACAGAGGCAAGATAGAGGCGGACCAGAACCTTCTCAAGTTCGCATTGTTCGTGTCCTTTTTCCCTCAGATCATTCAGGGCCCCATCAGCCGTTACGACCAGCTGGCAGGGCAGCTTTACGAGGGTCATAGCTTCTCCTATACCAATCTGACTCGCGGCATGCAGCTGATGCTGTGGGGCTTTTTCAAGAAACTGATCATCGCAGACCGGGTGGCGATCCTGGTCAATCAGGTCTTTGACAACTATACCGACTATCAGGGCGGCATCGTTTTCGTGGCGCTGCTGTTTTACAGTATTCAGATCTACGCCGATTTTTCCGGCGGGATCGACATTGCCAGAGGTGTAGCGCAGATCATGGGCATCGATATGACCCATAACTTCATGCGTCCGTATTTTTCCGACAGCATTTCCGAGTTCTGGCGCAGATGGCATATGTCCCTCAGCTTTTGGTGCCGGGATTATATTTTCTTTCCCATTTCTCTTTCCAAGACCTTTGGAAAGGCAGGGAAAAGCCTGCGCAAAGTTTTGGGTGACAGGGTAGGCAAGCTGTTTCCGGTGCTGGTGGCGCAGATGGCGACCTTCCTGACCATAGGGCTTTGGCATGGCGCCGAGTTTAAGTACATTGCCTACGGACTCTACAACGGCGGGATCATCATCCTGGGGCTGCTGCTGGAGCCTTATCTCAAAAAAATGATCCAGATCCTGCACATCAATATCAAAAGCAAAGGGTGGAAGCTGTTCCAGATACTGAGGACATTTTTCCTCATCGTCATGGGGCGTATCTTCCCCAAGGCGGCATCCTTCCCGGTTGCCATCACCATGTTCTGCTCCATGTTTAAAGGAAACGGCGGGACAAGCTTTTCCGAGGAAATATTCCTGCTGGGGCTGGACGGGGTGGACTTTCTGATTTTATTGGTTTGCTGCGTGATCTGGTTCATCATCAGCTACAAGCAGGAAAAGGGTGTAGAGATACGGGCAGCCCTGGAAAGCAGGACCATCGGCTATCGCTGGACTATATTACTTCTGGCCTTTGCCGCAGTACTGGTCTTCGGCGTATACGGCCCAGGATACGACGCCAGCTCCTTTATCTACCGCGGATTCTAGCTGAGCTCCATCAGCACATTCCGCTTGATTTTGCCGTTGAACGTCCGCGGAATCTCCTCAATCAGTTCCACATACTTAGGCTGCTTGTTGGCGTCCAGATTTTCCGCCAGAAAGCCCTTGAAGGCGACCGCATCATGATCCGCCTCGTTTTCCGGTACGATAAACAGCTTGGGCGCCTGTCCCGTCAGGGCATCCTTTACAGGAATACAGGCACAATCTATTATATTCGGATGCTGCACGACGATGCTTTCGATCTCTTCCGGCGAGATCTTGATGCCGCCGTAGTTGATAACATCATCCTTGCGGCCAAGCATATAGACATATCCATCCTCATCGATATAGCCCAGATCCTTGGTGTAGATAAACCCATCCGCCATAGCGGAGGCGGTCAGCTCCGGTGCGTTAAAATAGCACTTCATGTTGATGGAGCCGGAGCTTGCCAGAAAACCAAGGTTTTCCGGCGACGAGGCGATCTCCTTCCTATCTTCATCCACAACGATAAAGTGAGCGTTTTTGGCAGGCTTGCCGATACAGCCCGGCTTGCCCGATGTAGAATTGAAGTCCAGCAGGCAGGAACAGCCGGCTTCCGTGCTTCCGTAGAAGTTGTAGAGCCTGGTATTGGGCAAAATACGGCTCAGATGCACCTTATCCTCCTCTGCCAGGGGAGCCGATCCCAGTTGGATATAGTCAAGGATGTGGGCGTAGTCGCCCAGTCTGTCCTTGGAAAGCTTAAAGATTATGGAAAGCATACTTGGCGACAGGTCCATGGCCGTCACGCCATATTGATCCATCAAATTGAACACCTTCTTCAGCAGCGTTACGCCGTCAACGAAGACCACAGAGCTGCCGTTTACGAGATTGGCGTAGGTCCGGCGCAGCCCGTGGGAGTGACTGAGAGGCATAGGCACCAGCTCCACATTGTCGGGCTTCATCTGCACGCCGTACATGACGTTTTCTGCCAGCGCCATATCGTTGCCGTGAGTCAGCACGATGCCCTTTGATTTTCCCGTAGTTCCCGTGGAAAACAGGATCTCTGCCACGTCTTCTTTTTTTGGAAAGGGCACGCTGTCCGCCTTTTCGGCGCTGACCGCTTCGGCAAAGTCGCACGCACGGTCCAGGGCAAGAAAAGCAGTTTCGGATTCCGACTCCGAAAGCGGGGCTTTTGCAATATGAAGGACGGCTTTAGTGTCGCCGGCGATTTCCAATATTCGGTTCTTGGCTGCGTTCTTTTCCAGAGGGACGAAGATGCCGCAAAGCAGCTGGATGGCGAGGGCACAGACCATGTAGTCAACGCTCTGGTTGCACTCCACAACGACGCAGGTTCCCTTTGAGACGCCTGCTTCTTTTAGCTTCTTGGAAAGACCATGCAGACAGCTCCAAAGCTGTCCGTAGGTAAGAGATTTGCTGCTGTCTGCAAGCGCCAGCTTGTCCGGACGCGAAGCAGCGTGATGGGCGATGGATTCGACAACGGATGCGCCCGCTTCTGTATGAACTTTCATCTGAATGTGCCTCCTGAATATCTGTTTACTATTTGAGCGCCTTGGCGCCATCAGTAATTATACATGATTTTATGATTTTTTACAGCAAAACTCACGTATTTTTCACATAAGCTTAGTACAATATTCAGGTCATAATTTAAAAATTATATGCGCATAAGCAAAAGGTTATAACGTGGAAAAATTCTTATCATCCAATTACATACAGACCATTGCCGAGGTCAAGAGTATTTCCGTGGCAGCAGAAAAGCTGGGGATATCTCAGCCGGCGCTGAGTTCATATTTGAAAAAGCAGGAGGAACGGCTGGAAACCGTCCTCTTCGACCGTGCCAAGCAGCCCATCCAGTTGACCGAGGCAGGGCGTATCTACCTTCGCTACGCAGAGAAGTTCGCTGCGCTGGATAAGGAGTTTATGCAGCACATTGTAGATCTGGAAGAACTGAGAAAGGGCAGCCTTACCATCGGCGGCGCCAGCTTCTTTAACGTCAGCTATCTGCCAAAGGCAGTGGCAAAGTTTTCGGAAGCTTATCCGGGCATCGACATGGAGATCGTCGATGGCAGGATCCCCGACATTTCCATGAAGGCCCTCAACGGGCAACTGGATCTGTTCATCACCCCCACCAGAGAAGACGACGACAGATTTCATTACGAGGAGCTGCTGCAGGAGCGGATATTCCTGTGCGTTCCGTCGGACTGGAGCATCAACGAAACCCTGAAGGAAGAAGCCATTCCTGTGGAAAGCATTTTGCAGCCCCAGGCATCCGGCGGCAGCGGGACCAAAAGCCCTTGCGTGGATTTTGCAAAATTCCGGCAGCTGCCTTTCGTGCTTTTGCAGGAGGATCAGCACATCGGTCAGGTGATGGAAGCCCTGTTTCATAAATATGGATTCGAGCCACAGCACCGGGTGTCGGTTGAGCAGACCATGACCAGCTATGCCTTGACTCTGGCGGGAGTTGGGATTTCACTCATCACCGAGAGCAGTATCAGAAACAGCAATTTCCGTGAATTTCCTGCCCTTTACATGGTGGATAGAGAGATATGCAGGAGGAAGATGTTCGTAGCTTATCCCAAGCAGAAATATCTTTCCAGGGCATCAAAAGAGTTTATCAAGATATTGAAAATAAATATTTAAGAAAAAAGGAGATAATGAAATGAAACGAGGAAAGAAAATCGCGGCGCTTCTCATGGCGGTCGTAATGATCCTGAGTTTGACGGCGTGCGGCGGAGATTCATCAGACGGAGATACGACCACACTGACCATCGCACAGCAGCATGGCATGGCTTATGCTCCGCTTAAGATCATGGAAGAACAGAAGCTGATCGAGAAGTATTACGAAGGTGTAGAGGTGGAATGGCCGATCCTCAATTCCGGTTCTGCCATCAATGAAGGATTCCTGTCGGGTGATATCGATGTAGGGGCTATGGGCGTGGGACCTGCCATCATCGGCGTGACCGGCGGTGTTCCGTATAAGATTTGTTCCAATATGTCGGCACAGCCTCACAAGATCATGACAAACGATCCAAGCATTAAGACTTTGGAGGATATTGGGGATAAGCAGATCGCACTGGTCAGCATCAACAGTATCCAGCATGTCCTGCTGGCCATGGCGGCTGAGCAGCAGCTGGGAGACGCCCACGCTCTGGATAATAACATCGCACAGATGTCCCATCCGGACGGCATGTCGGCTTTGATTTCGGGAAGCATTCCGTGTCAGCTGACCACAGCTCCTTATGTATTCAAGGAAGCGGCAGAGGAAGGCATTACGGAAGTTGAAGCGCTGGAATCCGTATGGCCAAACGGCAATTCCTTTATCGTAGCGGTAGCTTCTACGGAATTGCAGGAAGAAAATCCGGAGTTGTACGATGCAGTAGTGAAGGCATTCGCAGAAGCTATCGATTATATCAACAACAACAAGGAAGAAGTTGCTGAGCTGCTCTGTGAAGAACACGATGTAGATGCAGAGACTATGCTCCAGTGGCTCAACGATCCTGCCTGCGTGTACTCCACGGAAGTAAAGGGGATCATGGATATGGCAAACTTCATGGGCGAAAATGGTTTCCTGGAACACGATACTCCCGGATCTTTAAGCGATCTGGCATTTGATAACGTGGTAGGAAACTGATGATCCTAATAATTTGAGAGAAAGGTATGATCAAACAGATGAAAGAAGAAGTTAGAACACAAATCATATTTATAGTCTGCTTTCTGGTGGCATGGCAGGTGGTTTACCAGATGCAGGCGTTCCCGGAGATCATGTTTCCTTCGCTGAAGGACATCGGACAGAGTTTTGTCGATGGGTTTCGTGACGGCGACCTGCTCACTTATACCATGTATTCCCTGTCGCTGATCGTCAGAGGTCTTGCCATCGGTATCGTGCTGGCATTTATATTTTCCAGCATTGCCGTTGTCAGCAAGATCTTCTATGCCATCTACAATCTTATCGTGTCCATCTGCGATTTGCTGCCGGGTGTAGCATTGCTGCCGCTGGCTATCTTATGGTTTGGGATCGGCGAAGCGGTCATAATTTTTATCGTAGTCCACTCCATCCTGTGGCCTATGTCCAGGAGCATCATAGACGGATTCAAATCGGTATCGGATATATATATCGAAAGCGGACGCAATATAGGTCTCAAAGGGCTGGCGCTCGTGAGAGGAGTTTACCTTCCGGCAGCCTTTACCAGCGTGCTTTCGGGATTGAGAGTTGGCTGGGCAAGAGCTTGGAGAGGTTTACTGAGCGTCGAAATGATATTCGGGACTACCGGCGCAGGCGCCGGCATTGGCTGGTTCATCTTCATGAGAAGGACTAATGTGGATATCGCAGGCGTGTTTGCAGCCCTGATCGTTATCATCATAATCGGTATCATTATTGAATATGGTGTGTTCAGAACCGTAGAGAAAAATACAGTGAAGAAATGGGGGATGATACGATGAGCAAGCTGCTTGAAGTAAAGAATATGACGAAGAACTATCACGATGCCCCCGATTCCCGGGATATAATCAAGAATCTGAATTTGACGGTGGAGCAGGGTGACTTCCTGTGTATACTGGGTCCTTCAGGATGCGGCAAGACCACGTTGATCCGCTGTATTGCGGGCTTCGAAGATTATGAAGGTGACATCCTGGTAGAAGGCAAAAAGGTTGACAAACCCGGAATAGACCGTATAATGGTATTCCAGGACTTTAATCAGCTGTTTCCGTGGAAAACCGTAAAGAAGAACATACAATACCCTTTGAAGGTCAACGGGATCACCGACAAGGATGAGCTTGAGCGGATCGCCCAGGAGCATCTGGATCTGGTGGGTCTGGGAGACAAGGGGGATCTTTATCCGCATCAGCTTTCCGGCGGCATGAAGCAGCGTGTAGCTATAGCTAAGGGACTGGCGCTGAACCCTAAGATCATCCTCATGGATGAGCCTTTTGCCAGCCTTGACGCTATGACGAGAAACAAGCTGCAGTCGGAGCTTTTGCGTATCAAAGAGAAGGAAAATGCCACGGTTATCTTCATCACCCATAACATTCAGGAGGCGCTGGTGCTGAGCAACAAGATCGTCCTAATGTCAAAGAAGGGTGAGATAAAGATAAATACGGAAAACACCATTCCAAAGCCTGTGACTCCGGCATCGGAAGGTTACGGACAGATGTGGAAGATATTCAACGATGCACTTTGGGAAGAAAACGACGAGGAAGAATAAGATCAAAGAATGGAAAGAAAATCTTCGAAAAAGAAAAATGCAATAAGGGCAGGAATCTTTGTTGTCGTTGCGGCGCTGCTGCTGTTTTACCTCAACTCGGTGTTCAACATCGCCGATTCGGATTCCAATAAGCAGATTTTCAATGCCTTCTATGCCGAAGAGGAGAACACCATAGATGCCATCTATTTCGGCACCAGCGCTTCCAACCGGTATTTTATCGGCCCGGAGGCGTATCAGGAGACGGGGGCGACGATCTTCACGCTGGCTACCATGGGTATGCCGCTGTTTTTCATACCGACCCTGATGGATGAAGTGGAAAAGACCCAGAGCCCGCAGCTTTACATCATAGAACTGCGCTGGGTGCTTAAGACCAAGGACATGATCACCGACGCCCACATCAGGCGTGTGACAGACAGCATGAAGTATTCCAGCAACAGAAGCCAGGCTATCGAGGACGCCCTGGAATTTACGGAAGGCGCCGAGGGAGAGCTGAGCAATATCGAGGAGCCGCTGGACTACTACATACCGATCATCAAGTACCACAGCAGGCTTGAGACGGGAGATCTGACGCCGGGAGATGTTTTCCTTGCCAACAGTAAAAATGAAACCAAGGGCTATGTGACGAGTCCCAAGACCTTGAAGCAGGTGTCACAGAAGGAAGGCGTCTACTCTGAGGAGCGAAGTGCGCTTTCCCCGGAAGCAGAGGAAGCGTTGGTAGAGCTGCTGGATTACTGCGATGGCCTGGATCAAGAGATTTTATTCGTTCTATCGCCTTATTCGGTGAAGGACGGTCAGATGGGCAAGTTCAACACCGCCATGGATATGGTGCGCCAGCGAGGGTATGAGGTTGTCAATTTCAATACGGAAGCCATGGTGGAAGAGCTGGGGCTTGACTGGGAGACCGACTTTTATAACAGCAAGCACGTCAATTATCTGGGCGCGCAGAAGTACACCGACTACCTGACGGAATACATAGCGGCGAATTACGATCTGCCGGATCATCGAGGCGAAGAAGGCTACGAAAGCTGGGAAGAAGCCTATCAATATTATCTGGATTTCGTAGCGGATGGCATACAGGAAACAGAATAGGAAAAAAGAAGCGTTCAGCATCAGCCGGACGCTTTTTAAAATGTGGATGCTGAGGATTTTCTTTTGAAATCAAAGTTGAAAAGGTTGAAAAAATAGGAGTTTTAGGATATCATAGGAACTGCGATGTGAAATATTTTTTGGGATGATTTCCCGAAATCTTATAAAGAGAGAGGAGTGACGATTATGTTCAGAGAAATGCGAAGAAAAGACAAGGCTAAGACCAGGTCGGAGACTATCCGCATCATGGAAGAGGGTACCAACGGCGTTCTTTCGGTTATAGGAGATGAGGGCTATCCTTACGGAGTGCCTGTAAGCTACGTGTACAAGAATGGGAAGATCTATTTCCACAGCGCCATGGAAGGGCATAAGCTGGACGCTATCAAAAAGGAGCCAAAGGTTTCCTTCTGCGTAGTGGGCGCTGACAATATCGACGCAGGCAAATTCACCACAAATTACAAGAGCGTGATCTGTTTCGGCAAAGCGCATATCGCAGAGTCGGACGAAGAAAAGCAGAAAATACTCGAGGAGATCGTCAGCAAATATTCCAAGGATTTTTGGGATGGCGGAATGAAGTACATAAAGGCAGAGTGGGACAACTGCTATGCGGTAGAAATCGAAGTGGAGCATATGACAGGAAAAGGACTAGCTGACTAAATGGATGTATTGATACTTTATCTTGGAATTACGGTAATAGGTTATTTCGTCGGTGCCTTTCTTAAAAAGAGGGGCACCGCTTTACGATGGACCGGAGCTGTCCAGCTCATCGCCATCACCGTTTTGGTGTTTGTTATGGGATGCAGGATCGGCTCCGACGAGTCCATCGTCAAGTCTTTGGACACCATCGGTCTGATGGCCTTCGTTTTGACTGTGTTCATATTGGCGGGCAGTGTATTTGCCGTATTCCTGACCAGAAAGCTTCTGGGATTCGACAGATTCGGAGATCTCCATAAGAAGAAGCGGCGGGAAGAGATGGAAGCTGCCGAACAAAAGGCAGAAGAAGCAGCAGAAGCAGAAGAAAAAACAGAAGCAGAAGAAACAGTGGAGCTTAAGGAAGAAAAGAAGAACGACAACCTTATGACCGTCTGCATCAT
This sequence comes from Bacillota bacterium, assembly GCA_030526925.1. GTDB lineage: Bacteria > Bacillota > Clostridia > Peptostreptococcales > Anaerovoracaceae > Lentihominibacter. The sequence continues at coordinate 34,219 of JAUNBU010000002.1, forward strand.
CGTTTCGGTGGCGCTGGGGATCTTGGCAGGATATTTTATCATGCCGGCCTGGTTCATCCACATTTCCGGCACACTGATCGTGGTAGGGCTATGTATACTGCTGTTCTTCGTAGGACTTGACATCGGAACGGAAGGAACCATCGTCGAAAACTTCAAGCTGGCGGGATGGCGGATCATAGTCTTTCCTTTCGCCGTTATCGTCGGAACCTTTGCGGGAGCATTAGGTGCGTCTTTCGTGCTGCCCATCGGCATACAGGATGCCTTGTGCGTCGGTTCAGGCTTTGGGTGGTATACCCTGGCGCCTGCCATGCTGGCAGAATACTCGGTGAAGATCAGCGCCATTTCCTTCATGCACAACGTGATGAGGGAGCTGTTGGGGATCCTGCTGATCCCATTTGTCGCCAGATTCATCGGCTACATCGAGACGGTCAGTCTGCCGGGAGCAGCGGCAATGGATGTGTGCCTGCCTATCGTAGAGAAGTCGACCAAAAGTGATATTGCGGTGTACTCCTTTATATCCGGAGTGACCCTTTCAATAGCAGTACCTGTCATGGTAAGCTTCATGATGGGAATTTAAAGGAGAAAGAAATCAAAATGGACATGAATGTTTTTAGAGGCAGTGATGAATATGTTGTAACACCGGAATTGATGAATGCGGTAAACGTTTCCATCGCACTTAAGAAGCCCTTGCTGATAAAGGGCGAACCGGGGACCGGCAAGACCATGCTGGCGGAAGCCATTTCCAAGGCGCTGGACATGAAGCTGGTGATCTGGGGGATCAAATCCACCACCAAGGCGCAGGAAGGTCTTTACGTGTATGATACGGTCCAGCGTCTCTACGACAGCCAGTTTGGCGAGGGAGATGTGGCGGACATAAAACAGTACATCAAGCTGGGGAAGCTGGGAGAAGCCTTTACATCGGAGAAGCAGGTTGTCCTGCTGATCGACGAGATCGACAAGGCGGACCTGGAGTTTCCCAACGACCTTCTTTGGGAGCTGGACAAGATGGAGTTTTACATCAATGAGACCAAGGAGACCATCAAGACTAAGCACAGACCTATCGTCATCATCACATCCAACGCGGAGAAGGAACTGCCGGATGCTTTCCTGAGAAGGTGCATTTTTCACTACATCGAATTTCCGGACAGGGAAAAGATGAAGGAGATCATCGACGTCCACTTTGGTAATATAGATAAAAAGCTTTGCAACAATGCGCTGGACGCTTTCTATGAAATCAGAAAGATGGACGAGCTCCAGAAAAAGCCTAGCACCTCAGAGCTTCTTGACTGGCTTCAGGCGCTGATGATCAGCGGAGTAAGCGTGGATGATCTTTACGAAAGCATGCCATTTGCCGGGGTGCTTTTGAAGAAAAATCAGGACATCGACGTTATGGAAGAGATCAAAGAGAAAGGTTACTCGCTCAAGAGATGGTAGGGCTATGTTTTTAGAATTCTTTTATTTGCTGAGAGCCAAAGGGCTTGAGGTCTCCATCAACGAATGGATGACCTTGGTGGAGGCTCTGGACAAGGGGCTTGCCCATTCCTCCCTGACAGGCTTTTATCATCTGTGCAGGAGCGTCTTGATCAAGACCGAATCGGAGTACGATAAATTCGATGCTGTTTTCGCTGAATATTTCAAGGGTATACAGACGCCGGAGGATCTTCCGGAGGAATTCTGGAAATGGCTCAGTGAAAGCGAACGGGAGAGGGATCTGAACGATAAAGGGCAGCAGGACGACTTCTACCGGGAACTGGAGGAGCTTCTTCAGATGTTTCGGGAACGAATCGAAGAACAGAAGGAAAAGCATGATGGGGGCAATTACTGGATAGGAACAGGCGGCACGTCCACCATGGGACGCGGCGGCTACAACAAGCAGGGTATCCGGGTCGGCGGTACGGGACGCCACAAGTCGGCAGTTCAGATCGCAGGAGAGCGGAACTTCAAGGATTTTCGCCAGGATACGATCCTGGATATCCGACAGTTTCAGATGGCGTTTCGTAAG
>JAUNBU010000119.1 GCA_030526925.1 Bacillota bacterium
AATTTCTCGGAAAGGGCGTGTCCTACTGTGCCACCTGCGACGGGCTCTTTTTCAAAGATAAGTCGGTAGCCGTAGTGGGCGGCGGCAACACGGCGCTTGAGGAAGCTCTCTACCTTTCCCTCATTTGCAGGAAAGTATACCTTATTCACCGGGGAATTGAATTTACGGGAGATAAATCCCTGCTGGCTCGCGTCCGGGCATCCGCAAGCATCCATGTCTTTCTCAATACAGCTGTTACAGGACTCCACGGAAATCGCAAGCTGGAGCGGATCGAGATATCTTCCTGCAGCGGCAACAAAGCATCTGCAAAGGGCACAACCGATGGGGCAACGGAAGCCATCCAGGCAAACGGTCTCTTCGTGGCGATAGGAAGGATACCGCAAAACCGGGCATTTGCTCCTGTAGTAGCGCTGGACGAAAGAGGATATATCATCGCAGGCGAAAACTGTCACACCAATGTTCCGGGAATCTTCGCAGCCGGAGACTGCAGGACTAAGGATCTGAGACAGCTGGTGACCGCCACAGCCGACGGCGCCGTTGCCGCTGCAGAGGCAGGAAAATTTATTTCCTGAATTCTTCCATAACTACATCGATCTCTGAAAACGGAAATTTCTTTCCTTTTATTTCTATATACTTTTCGTGTCCTTTACCGATGAGCACCACCACATCCGAAGGTTCCGCCAGGGCGATGGCTTTCCTGATGGCATCCCCTCTGTCGTCGATTTCCAGATACTGCACATCCCTTGAAAATCCACGAATGATATCCGCATTGATCTGGCTGATTTCTTCATACCGGGGATTATCCGCCGTCAAGATCAGCGTATCAACTTTCCCGTCCATGACCCTTCCGTACATGGTGCGCCTGTCTTTGCTGCGGTTTCCTCCTGCGCCGAAAACGGAAATTATTTTCCTGTAGTGCTTGCAGCTTTTGACGGTGTTTATAAGCACCTCGAGCTCTCTCTCGTTGTGGGCATAGTCGATGATCACGTAACACCCCTTAGGCAGCTTTATGACCTGGGTCCTTCCTTCTACATCTATATAGGAAAGTCTTTTTTCCATATCGTCTGCCGGCGTAACATCCATCTCCGTTAAGGCTGCCATGGCGCACAGATAATTGTAGGCATTGAATTCGCCGATCATGGGAACCTTGAAGTCGCCTTTCAGTCTGCCGGATGTACTGAATGTGGTGTACATTCTCTCTCCTTCACCGGCGCATTTGATGTTCTTCAGTTTGTAGTGATTGCTGTTTTTGCCGTATGTCACTACCTCTCCCGCCGATGAATACTCCATCTCATCGCTGTACGGATCATCGCAGTTTATCAGGGATTTACGACACCTTCTGAAAAACTCTTTTTTGCATTCCAGATATTCCTCCATGGTCTCGTGCTCTCCCGCACCGATATGGTCTCTTGAAAAATTCGTAAAGATCCCCAGGTCAAACTCCAGACCTGCTATCCGCTCCTGCTGCACGCCGTGGGAGGAAACCTCCAGCACTAGGAAGTCGTAATCCTCTCTTTCCATGCGGGCCTTGTACTCCTGCAATATCTCCCGGGCGGGGGTCGTATTGACCGTAGGAATGTATTCGTCCTCCAGATATATCCCCATGGTCCCGATCACCGCTGTCCTCTTGCCCGCATCCCTCAGCAGCCGCCCTGTGATCATAGCTATGGTACTTTTGCCGCAGGTCCCCGTTATGCCGATTATCTTCATCCCATCCACCTTTCAAATACTCGCTTATTCGCTGCACTTTCGCATTTCATAAATACCTTCAATATTCCATCCTATTCCCCACGCACAAAAAAGGTTCCCCCGCCCCTGCAATCAAGATAACATAAGGACTGATAAAGTAGCGGCTGCGATGTCCTCGCTGCTCCTGCTGACGCATTCTGCGTCGCAGCTGCGGATTACTCATCCGCTACTTTATCAGTCCTTATCAGATTTTAATAGGAAAGGTTTGATATTATAGAGGAGATACGTTATAAAAAGACCGATGGTGTATCGGCGGCGTAATCCGCAGCAAGCTTGCTTGTGAGGACATCGCAGCCGGTATTCCATCGGTCTTTAAACCTTCTATTCAGTTTTTATCTGTCTTGCTTTACACGATCTCTTTCTTAGGCTGCTTCGGATCGATGGCTCTCGATACGAGGTACAGCACAATACCGATCACTGCGAAAGCAATAGATGCGATAAGTATGATCTTCAGCATCAGATCGAAGTTTGCCAGGAATCCAGGATTACCGCTGTCTACTGCGTAATACTCAGGACCCCAATCTCCTTCAAACCATCCCAGCCATGGATAACCCATGAAGCCGAATACTGCTATGATGATAAAGTTGAAGGACATCCTTCTCAAATCTCCCATAGCCAGCTTGGTCTTCGGATTGAGCGGGAACGCAACTGGATCTTTCTTGGCAAGTCCGCCGTACATCCTCTTCCAGATGTAGTACAGAACAGGACCCGAGATGATACCCAGCATACCACCGATAAAGTAGTCGGTTCCATTGATGAAGAACGCGATAAACGCTACTATGCACGGTACGATGCAGATCAAGCACAGAAGACCGTATCCGCCCGGAATCTTGAACTTCAGCTGCTCCTGCGGAATCTTCTTTCTCAGGATCATTGCCGAGATGAAGATCATAACGTAAGCCGATACCAAAAGGAATACGTCTACAACTACTACAGCCGTAAATGCGAAGTTGCAGAGGATCAGGTTGACGATCCCTACCGTCAGTACCGAAACATAAGGTACACCATGCTTCTTGTCGCATTTTACCAGGATCGGCGGAGCCAGATGGTCGTCTGCCAGAGCGAAGAATCCTCTGGATCCCGATGCGATATAAGTGTTATAAATAGAGCACTGTGCCAGCACCGCTACGATAACGAAGAACACACCGAATGCAGCTCCCCAGTTGGCGGTGACGACATCAGCATATCCGACAGTTCCCGGTTCAGTACCCCAGAACGCCCAGGCACCTCCCTCAGCCTCAACTTCCGCAACGGAAATACCGAGAAGGTTTGCAACCTTTTCATCGGTAAGAGTTGCAAGACCGCCGATGGTCGGGAATATGTAGACTGCCATGATCAGCGGAACTGTGATCAGCGTAGCTTTAGGAATGATCTGTGGGTTTTCCACCTCACCTGCGATAGTTGACATGGATTCATAACCCGAATACATCCACATACCGAGGGCGATGCCCATACCGATGTAGTAGATCCAGTCGGCGAATCCGATTCCCGAGAATCCGAGAATGTCTCCGTCTGCCGTGATCGGCACCATAGGATTCTGTTCCCAGTTAAGGAAACCGCATACGGCTACCATGCCGAAGGCAACGATTACCAGGATGGAGAGTATGGTACTTACGATACCTACATCCTTGACACCTCTGATGTTGATATAGGTGAATACCAAAATCATCAATACTTTGAATGCGAACTCGAGACCCCATCCCCAGTCAAAGGCATTTGCCAGATAACCACCTGCCAGGATAACATAGAGCGTATTGTCTATGTAGATGGAAATGGTTCTCCACCATCCTGCCTGGAATCCCCAGTATTCTCCCAACGCTTCCTGAACCCATTTGTAGTATCCACCTTCCTGCGGTCTTGCGGAACCCAGCTCTGCGGCAACTAGGCCCAGAGGAGTACTCCACACGATCGGCAGGATGATGAGCATGATGACAGTCAGTCCCGGTCCGGACTCAGGCATCATCTCTTCAATGCCGTAAGCACCTGCCGCACAGAGACAGAAAATCATGAATACTACTGTAGACACTTTGATGTTGTGTTTTTTCAAACCATGATCGCCTACGTCTACAGGAGCGCGATTCTGTTGTTGGCTCATTTCTTCCTCCTTCTAATAAATAAAACGATAAAATATAATTACGGTACTATTATATCACTTCACCTAAACCGGTTTCAATAATTTTCAGAAAATTGAGAAGAGAACAGCAAAACTGTTCTCTTCTTTCATCAAATTAGTTATGTAATTTGCTCTCTGTTTGAAGCATCCCCTAGTTCTTCTTCGGGAACAGCTCTTCAAATGTCTTCTCGTCCTTATTCAATGCCTTGATGTCTCCAACCTTGCCCTGAGATTTGGCGATTTTGTAGACGATCATCGGAATAATAACAGCCGATGAAGCAACACAGAATATAACGATACCGCCGCCTGCATTGCCTTCCGGATCCAGAATGTCTCCGAATGCCAGCATCAGCAGACAAGCCAACTGTGCGATCATAGCGAACCAAGGGATCCATGCCATTGCCGGTTTTACTCTTGCTTTCAGGCAGGTATCAGGATCGTATCCATTGTTCTTAAGTCTGACTCTGAATCTCTTCTGGGAGGCAATTATGCCGACCCACGCCAATGTTCCGGTAAAGCCGGACATGGACAAGAGGCTTCCGTACAGGTTTGCGAGCGCTCCGGTAAGTTCGGAAACCAGTCCGATTACCAGTACGATCCACATGAACAGCAGGGTAAACAGTACAGCTCTCTGCGGCGCCTGGTTCTTACTGAGTCTTGAAAGAAACTTAGGTGCCAGGCCCTCAACTGAAAGACCATACATACATCTTACCGTTCCATAGAAGCCGGTATTGGCACAGCTGAATGCTGCTACCAGCACGACCGCCAGGAATATGTACCCGAAGCTGCTAAATCCATAGGCGTTAGCCACATCAGAGAAGACCGGTCTCTCATCTGTCGCCCATTCAGTCGGATAAATCAACAGAACCAACAGGATCGGAACAAGGTACAAACCTACGATACGGTATGTAACGCTTCTGCATGCTTTCGGAACCGATTTGTCAGGGTTCTGAGATTCAGCAGCAGCAAGACCAACGATTTCCGTACCCTGGAACGTAACCAGTACAACAACCATGAGGATGAGTACAACTGCAAACCCGTTCGGGAACAGATCGTGATAGATGCTTCCGCTTCCGAAGTTGATTCCCATTCCTTTGAATCCATCGACAGCCATAGTGGTCAGCTGACCTTCCGGATTTCCCCAAAGGCCAACCCAGATACCGAAGGCCAACAGGATGAACAGGATGATGATGATAACTTTGGTGATGGCCAGCCCGGACTCGATCTTTGCGAATACGTCAACTGCGCAGAGATTGATGACCGTCAGCGCTGCCATGGTTCCCAGTGCGAACGCCACATATGCCACCGCACTGTTGTTGCCCGTCAAGGTCTGCAATACATAGGATACTGCAATCGCCTCCGACGGTACATAACACACCCAGTTGAACCAGAAGGACCAACCCATACCTACCGATAGTGTAGGCCCCAAGAATTCATTGGTGTAGGCAACGAATGTACCTTTTCTAGGCAGGTTTACAAGTAGTTCCGCATACGCAATCATAAGACCAAATACTATAAGACCGACTACCGCAAATGCGATAAATACAGACGGACCCATTACTTGAATACACCAGCCCACTCCCAAGAAGTAACAAGAACCTATTACGCCTCCCAGGCCGATGAATGCGACCTGCCAGCCTCTAATACCTCGTTTTAGTTCTTGTGGTTCGGAAGTTGTAACTTTTTTTTCTTCTGACATAATTACCTCCTTCTCACATATTAAAGAATATGATTAGTTTCATCTGAAAAAAGATCACTGACACAACTGTCAAATAAAGGAATAAAATATCAAATTTTCAGATAATTTATTATAATTTTTTTGCTACAACACTGTCAACATTTTAGTTCAATTTCTCACTTTTGAGTATTTAGCGTTTCAAAACAGAGACGGAACGTTGAAATACACTAAAATTCCAACGGTTCCGGGTATCCCCAACAACCCCACAATGGCAGCTGTTATCATATTTAAGGGCAAAAAAATTCCCAGCCCGCCTCCAAAAAGGTTGCAGAGAAACAATAAAACCCCTCCGATCAGACTATTGACCAGCAGCTTCAAAATCGTCTTGATGGGAACGATCAATAACCTCCCTAAAAAATAGATAGCCATGAGCCCCGCCGCATACACCAGAAAAATGCTGACCTCCATACCAAAATCCATAACCCACCTCCATCTTGATCCTCTATATTAAAAAAGAGACGATACATTATCATCTCTTAAATATATTCCTGCTATCGTGTTTTATGACAAGCCTGCTGCCGCCGGATGTGCCGTATGCCTGTCATTGTCGCTACAGCTCCCGCCTTCCCTCGATGGCCTTCAGCAGCGTCACCTCGTCGGCGTATTCCAGATCGCCGCCTACAGGGATCCCGTGGGCGATCCTGGTCACCTTGATGCCCGATGGCTTGATGAGGCGGGCTATATACATGGCCGTCGCCTCTCCCTCGATGTTGGGATTGGTGGCGATGATCAGCTCCTTCACCGCTTCATCCTGCAGCCTGACGATCAGGCTCTTCAGGTTGATGTCGTCTGGACCGATGCCGTCCATAGGAGAAATGGCCCCGTGGAGCACGTGATAGTAGCCCTGATACTCCCTG
>JAUNBU010000120.1:0-937 GCA_030526925.1 Bacillota bacterium
TCAGTATAATTAGCTTGTTATATATCTTAATCAGCCCTGGTATACTCAATATAATAATTAGTATAGCTATTATAATAATTATTTTCATACACGCCCCCTCCCATTTATGTTTTCCCTTTCAATATTTGATCTAGATAGAAACTTTGGCCAAATTTTTAGCAATCCGTCCTGTGACTTCAGTGTAGTATTTTAGCTCTGCATCGTTTAAATCTTTGTTTTCCCATTCGTTCATTTTTGTCATGGTATCAGTGTATTGCGTCAACATATCTGTATAATCCGACATCATTCCAGATTGGTCTGAAGAATTATTATATTTTTTCATAAAATTGCAATACTCATTAAAGAATTCTTCGTAGCTATCCATTGCCGCCTTAAATTCCAGTCTCATTCCATCTACTAATTCACCTGCATTTTCACCCGACTTTTCGCTTTCATTCACTGAACCATCAAGTTCTGCGTCATCGGGAGCATACATAGAAATAGACATGACGTTTTTTTCATCAATTGCAGGATTGTCTGTTTCGAACGTTAAATGAAGCGAGTAATTATCTGCATTTTCCGCATGATACGTATTATCTGATTTAGAATAGTCAACATCAAACCCTTTTTCTATGCACTTTTTGATATATGCATCAAATTGTTCTCGATTTGTATCTCCAATATACGCAAAAAACTGTGATGCGCTTTCAACTTCTATTTTACCTCTATCAGATTCCGGTTTATCAATCAAAGTAGCAGGCCCCATTGTTGGCCATTCATATTCTCCCAATACTACTTTTTCAACGGGCATGTCTTCATATAACTCTTCATCATCATTTGAAAATAAGTTTACAATTGAACTTACACCCACAATTACCATTACTCCAGCAATCACTACAATCACTTTCTGCAATCCACCTTTATGCCAAAAAGTGTTGAATGCTTCAAATACTTTACT
>JAUNBU010000120.1:947-6420 GCA_030526925.1 Bacillota bacterium
ACCTCCTCATCCCTTATCAAAATCATTTATTAAATAAAAAACTCAAGAAAATGAATGTATGTCCTATGACAGGACAACATATTTTCATAGTTAATATACCATATTATTTGTCTCATAACAAGACAAATGCACTGCAATTCTGAAAGGATTAGATCAGAAATATGGCAAGAATTATTGATGGTAAGGAAAAAAATCTAATTGGATATAATGTAAAAAAGTTTAGATTAGAAAAAAAACTAAGCCAACAATTGCTATCTGATCGTTTAGAAACACTTGGCGTTTACATTTGCCGCGGCTCTATATCTCGAATCGAGGATAAGTCAAGAACTGTTACAGATATTGAATTGTATGGTCTGTCTGAAATTCTAGGAGTTTCCATTACAGATTTATTTCATGAATATAATAAGTAAACACCCACCTGTTCTAAACGCAAGTCTAGTCCTGGCAAGTGTCTTACTGTCTTTATCGGTTCTAACTTCTATTTCTCATCAATGATATTCTGTATCAAATCCTTCAACACAGGAAAATCATCGTTCACTGTATTGTACACGTCTTCCATTCGCAATGTTTGATATTTATGCGCTGTAACATCTCTCATCCCTGATATTGCTTTCCATGGCACATCAGGATATTGCTTTCGCAATTCGTGTGTCACATTTTTTACAAGCTCTCCGATGTTAATTGTTGTCATTCCCAACGCTCGTTTCAACATTTCATTGCCCAGAAATTCGTCAAGAGATTTATTTCCGAGCATCTCAATACCGAGTTCAAGCTCACTGATGATTTTTTGAAGTGTGATTTTATCCCTATGCTGCATACAGCACCACCTCTTCCCCAATTTCAAGCATATCTCCTTCTTGGATCGGACCATGGATAATATCGACTTTTAGATTCAACGCTTCCTCCAAATCAATTTTCAATCCGGATAATGTTATTAGTGTAATTGGGGAATGAAATTCTACAATCAAATCTATGTCGCTGTCACTTCGGTTTGTACCATCAGCTCTTGACCCAAATAAAACTACACGACTAACCGGATATTGCCGGATTACTTCCATTATTGATTTTTTAAGAGATTCAATCGTCATATTTAATACACCTGCTTCCTGCACAAGGCTCTCTTTTGATTATACCCCATGGAATCATTATTTTCCACATTTTCATTGTTTTCTCGGGGATTCTCGGAAATCAAAAGGAGTCTGCCGTCCCTGTAAGGATTTCCAGCAGTTTTACAAAATATGCTTCGTCCACGTTATCTGCAACGAGAAAGGCATTGATGCCATCGCCATAGGCATCCCGCACCGTCGCCTCATAGGTGTCTCGGTTTGCCACCGAAGTCCCGTTGATTTTCTTTACAATGACCGTTTTGCCGTTGAGGGTGGAATTTGCAAAGTTCATCTCTTCGGAGAAAAGTGTTTCATCTGTACTGAGCGGCGCATCTTCTTTCGTGAGGGTCAATTCCACATACCCTCTGTCCGCCGTCACTTCTCTTAAACCGTCATTGCGCGAGACTTCCAAAACCTTTTCCTTCGGGTTTTCGTAAATCTCCGTTTCCCACAGGTAAACCTCGTCGTGCAGCTGCGCATCAGCATCCTCTGTTGCTTTCGTCACCTGATAAAGGTGCTGGCTGTTTTCCACGCCCTCTGGCAGCGTGAACTCCGACCCCAAACCTCCCTGACCCGGAAAGGCATTTGCATATTCTTCTTCGGTCAATACATCAAATGATGTATCGCTCTCCACGGTGGTAAAGCTGACTTCGTTGAGAATGATATCATCACCATTTGCCGTTGCGATGGTCGTGGGCAGCTGCTGTCTCACTGCAAAAAAGAATGCGACTCCTGCCGCAACAAACAGCAAAACCAAGACCAGCGCCCATTTTTTCTTCTTCTTCATAAAATCCCCCTATCCGATTCGACATTTTCTTTTATTTTACAGGATCTGCATTTCCCCGTCAACGCACTGTGAAAATCTTAAGGAAACCTTAAATTCTCTATTTCGTCATCAGCTCACACACTGCATTGGAAAATGCTACCGGGTCTTCCACCGCCAGCCCTTCGATGAGCAGCGCCTGATCGTACAGCAGCTTGGCGTAGGTCTTCACCGCTTCCTTATCCTCGCCGTAGGTCTTGTTGAGGGTCTCAAGAATCGGGTGAGATGCGTTGATCTCCAGCACGCGCTCTGACTGTACTTTCTGATCTACCGGCATGGAGTTAAGCACCTTTTCCATTTCGATGGAAAGGCCTCCTTTAGTGGAAAGGCACACCGGATGGCTCTTGAGCCTCTGGGAAAGGCGCACTTCGGCTACCTTGCCCTCCAGGGCTTCCTTCATGTATTCCAGCAGGTCCTTGCTTTCCTCTGCCTGCTTCTCTGCCGTTTCCTTTTCTTCCTTGCTTTCCTCGATGTCCAGGTCGTCCGCCGATACCGATTTGAATTCCTTTTCCTCGAAATCGTGGAGCACCTGCAAAGCAAACTCGTCGATGTCGTCGGTCAGGTACAATATCTCGTAGCCCTTATCCTTAAGAAGCTCGGTCTGCGGCAGCTTGTCAATCTTCTCGGTGCTGTCGCCGCAGGCGTAGTAGATGTGCTTCTGATCCGGCTTCATGCGGCTCACGTATTCAGAAAGGGTCACCAGCGCCTTTTCCGTAGATGAGTAAAAGAGCACCAGATCCTGCAGCATTTCCTTATGAACGCCAAACTGGTCGTAGAGTCCGTATTTCAATTGCAATCCGAAGTTCTTGAAAAATTCCAAGTACTTGTCGCGGTCCGTCTTCAGCATGGAAAGCAGTTCGCTCTTGATTTTCTTTTCAAGGCGCTGGGCGATGGCCTTAAGCTGGCGGTCGTGCTGCAGCATTTCCCTGGAAATGTTCAAGGAAAGATCCTGAGAATCCACCAGGCCTCGAACGAAGCTAAAATGGTCCGGCAACAGATCAGGGCACTTTTCCATAATCAGCACGCCGGAGGAATAGAGCTGCAAGCCCTTTTCATAATCCTTGGTGTAGTAATTGTACGGCGCCTGCCCCGGAATGAACAGCAGGGACGTGTAGCTTACGACACCCTCCACATGGCTGTGGATCACCTTTGCCGGGTCTGTAAAGTCGTAGAACTTTTCCTTGTAGAAGTTGTTGTAATCCTCGTCCTTCAGCTCGCTCTTGTTCTTCTTCCAGAGAGGAACCATGCTGTTGAGTGTTTCCAGCTCCTGATAGCTTTCGTATTCGTCTTCGCTGCCTTCCTTTAGCTTTTGTTTTTCTACCATCATCTGGATTGGGTAGCGGATGTAATCGGAATACTTGCTGATCAGGCTCTTGATCGTATATGTGTCCAGATACTGTCCGTATTTCTCATCATCGGTGTCTTCCTTTAATTTCAGGGTGATCTCCGTGCCGTTTTCTTCCTTGTCACATTCCTTGATGGTGTAGCCGTCTGCGCCGGAGGATTCCCATCTGTAGGCCTGTTCCTCTCCGTAGGCCTTACTGATGACCGTCACCTTATCGCTGACCATGAAGGCGGAGTAAAAACCGACGCCGAACTGGCCGATGATGTCGATCTCGTCCTTCTTTTCCATTTCTTCCTTAAAGTCCAAAGAACCGCTTCTGGCGATGGTCCCCAGGTTCTTTTCCAGTTCATCCTTGGTCATCCCCATCCCGTTGTCGATGATCTTCAATGTGCGGCTGTCTGCATCCGGTTCGATCTTGATGCAGAAATTTTCTCTGGAGATACCTGTATTCCCCTCGGTCAGGCTCTGATAGTACAATTTGTCAATGGCGTCGCTGGCATTGGAAATCAGCTCTCTGAGGAAAATTTCCTTGTGTGTGTAAATGGAATTGATCATCAGATCCAGAAGTCGCTTGGATTCTGCTTTAAATTGTTTCTTTGCCATTTTGCTGTCATCCTCCTTTTATCTTGCGTGTTGATTCTATTGGTTCTATTTTCCGGCGCTCGCTATAAAACGAGCAAACGGAATGTTTTTCTTGTTTGGCACTCACCTAAATTGAGTGCTAACACTATGATAGAACAAAAGATGCCAAAAATCAAGAGCATTTTTGGCATCCTCGTTACAGTTTCTTTAAAGTTTCTTTAAAGCGAGCCAGTAAGCAGCTCCCACCATCACCGAACCGCCCACGATATTCCCCAGGGTTACCGGGATCAGATTCCCTGCGAGCCCGCCCCAAGTCAGATTCGATATGTCCGCTCCCGAAAGCTGGACGAAGGTTTCGTTGGCAGAAGCCAATATCCCCGCAGGAATGAAATACATGTTGGCGACACTGTGCTCGAAGCCGCATACCACGAAAAGCCCGATGCAGAGAAAAATCGCCATGATCTTGCCCGGAACGCTTGGCGCTCCCGTAGCCATCCACACCGCCAGGCAAACCAGCCAGTTGCAGGCGATCCCCAGCAGAAACGCCTTTCCAAAAGAAAGTCCTGTCTTAGTGGCAGCTATCTTCACCGTGACTGCGCCCAGCATGTCGGCGCCGTTCTCAAAGAGCCCCGAATAGTACATGATCATGACTATCAAGACGGAGCCCACCAGATTTCCTATGTAGACGATGACCCAGTTTCGCAGCAGGCCGGAAATACGTATTTTCTTATCCAGCACTCCCGTCAGCATCAGGCAGTTGCCCGTAAACAGCTCCGCACCGCACAGGACCACCATGGTAAGCCCTATGGGAAAGACGCAGGCTGCGATCAGTCTCCCCAGCCCATAGGTCGCCGGATCGGCAAAGAAATTGCAGGCTGCGATGTTTGAGCCCTGGGCTCCCAATGCTATGTAAACGCCTGCAAGGATCGCCAGTAAAAACAGCTTTCCCGCTCTGCCGCCCGCCTTACCCACGCTGCTGTTGGATATTGTTTCTAATATTTCTCCAGGAGTCAATGGTCCCAAATCCCCACCTCGTTTTTCGTCAAAATTTGTCGAGCAGGGTCGCCCGACAGGCAAGCGCATTATATCATATGCGGCGGAGCCCACGCAATATGAATTTCCGCAAAAAAAATCCCGACATGCCGTCGAGGATATAATTCACACCCTATCGAAAAATAGGGGGGTGCCCTGTTCCCGCTTCTGCCTTCCGCTCGGAGGCGGCCTGGCATAGGCTTGTCAAAAACACCGGGCTCCCAATGTTGTCACGTAGGTTGAATTACACTACCTCAACGCACACTTCAGGATTTAATGTTATTATAATACGTTTTCTCCGAAAATACACCGGGTTTTTCGAAAACGACTTATGTAATTTCTGGTTACACACCTATTGCGTTTACTGAATAATTTTTATGCCTGATCTTCTACCAAGATCTCCGTTTCGATCCCGTACTTTTCCTTTAGCTGACTCAGCTCTGCGAAATGGGGCTGCCGGGTATGGACCTTCTGAGCTTCCCTGCTCTCCCACTGTTCCCACAGGAAAATTTGATTCTCCGAATCCGCCGGATAAAAGTATTCGTATCGGATGCAGCCATCCTCTGCTCTGGACTTGTCGGCGAT
>JAUNBU010000121.1 GCA_030526925.1 Bacillota bacterium
TGCCATCCTGTACACCTGCTACTGCCTCATCGGCAGTTATTATTTTGTTTATCATATTCTTCCCTTCTTTCCTATAGAGATAGGGCGGCAAGCCGCCCGACCCTCTATACCATTTTCCTGTTTACGATTTCAGTCAGAACAAAAGAAGCAACATGCTCCGCATAAGTATGCGCACCGAATCCTGCGTCATATCCCAGCTCCTGCGCCAGTTCATGAGAAATTCTCGGACCGCCGCAGACCAGAATCACTTTATCTCTAAGACCTTCTGCCTCCAGCAGCTCTACCATGTTGGTCAGGTTGTGGATATGTACGTCCTTCTGGGTAACGGTCTGTGATACCAGAATGGCGTCGGCGTTTACTTCCTTGGCCTTCTGGATCAGCACTTCGTTAGGAACCTGGCTTCCCATGTTGATGGCGTCGATTCCCTCATATCGTTCCAGTCCGAAATGTCCGTGGAAGCCCTTCATGTTCATGATGGCGTCGATGCCTACAGTGTGAGCGTCGGTTCCCGTGGAAGCTCCCACGATGGTCACCTCACGCTTGATGTTATCCTTGATGTACTGGGCACATTCCAGTCTGTCCATGATGTCAACTTCCACCTTGGTGACTTTAATGGTGGTATAATCCACCGTGTGCTGGCACTTGCCGTATACGACGAAGAAGGTGTATCCCGGAGCCATGTTCTTGGAGTAAACCACGTTAGGCTCATCGAATCCCATCTTCTTTGCCAGTATTTTGGCAGCTTCGCTTCCCTCTTCGCCGAAAGGAACAGGCAGTGTGAATGCCAGCTCTACCATACCGTCATTGAGCGTATCTCCGTAAGGCTTTACCTTAGTCAGGTCAACCTGTGCGATTGCTGTGTTACATGCAGTCATTATTTTGCACCTCCCAACATCAATGGAATGAACGGATTGAAGTACTCATCATCCTTCACGCAAACGCCCTCAAGACCCTTGCCTCCGTCTCTGGCTCTCTTGACTCCGCCGAACTTACCCTGTTCGATGGTGGAGAAGAGGCCTTCCTCTTCGATCTCATGCAGCAGCTTATCCGCTTCGTTCAGCACGAACTGGGCTCTCTGCTGGATGATGCCGTTCTCTTTAAATTCTACTTCTGCGCCGATGTCTCTGGCGTTGTTGAAGATATACTGTGCATTTTCAATGGAAAGGTATCTGTCCTGCATGTGCGGCGTATGGATAGCTTCCGTCAGCATACCCAAAAGCTGCAGCGACTGACCGGACCATACGGCGATCAGATTGAACAGCGCATCCTGGATCTGTCCCTTGAAGATGTTACCTGTCATGAACTTGGTCGGCGGCATGTACTTCAGCGAAGCATTAGGGAAAATTTCCTTAGCCATGATAGCCTGCGACAGCTCATACAAGAATCCGTTTTCGATGTCCGGATCCATCTCGAAAGCGTGCCCCAGACCCATCTGTTCTTCCTTTACATTGGCAAGAACTGCGAACTGCTCGTTGATGAACTGGGATGCCAGAACGGTGTGAGCCGCTTCATAAGCATCATCCGTAGTCAGGTAGTTGTCCTCACCTGAGTTGAAGATGATGTCGCAGTAGCCGATGATAACTCTGGAAAAGTACTGGTCTACCAGAGTTCTCTGCATATTGATGTCTCTGAACAGGATCCCGTAAAGTGCATCGTTGAGCATCACGTCAAGACGCTCGATAGCGCCCATGGCTGCGATCTCCGGCATACACATTCCGGAGGAGTAGTTACAGAGTCTGATGTATCTGCCTACTTCTTCTCCCACTTCGTCAAGGGCTTTTCTCATGATCTTGAAGTTTTCCTGGGTGGCATATGTTCCGCCGAAGCCTTCCGTGGTCGGTCCGTAAGGAACGTAGTCCAACAAACTCTGCGCCGTAGTTCTGATAACGGCGATGATGTCTGCGCCCTGTCTGGCAGCTGCCTGTGCCTGTACCACGTCTTCGTAGATGTTTCCTGTAGCTACGATAACGTACAGATACGGTCTCCTGCCTTCTCCGATGGTTTCAAGATACTTGTTTCTCTTCTCGGTCTGTTCTCTGATGGTCTTCAGGGCATCCAGCACTGTCGGCATTATTTTTTCTTCTGCTTCCTTGGCTGATGCCAGCGGCAGCTTGGTGATGTCCAGATTTCCTGCTGCCATTTCCTCTGCGATCTCCTGCGGCGTCTTGCCTGTCTGGATCATGGCATTGCCCATCCAGTAGGCCACTCCTCGAGGAAGACCGCCTGCGTCTTTGATTTGATCCACCACGATATTCGGCAGCGGTGTTTCCACATCGTCTACCCCGTCTACGCCCAAAAGTCTAAGTACCGTTCGTTCAGTGCTGACCGTAGTGTGTCTGTCGATGAACTCCTGCATGCTTTCGGCAATTCTACCTGCGCAGGATCGAGCACTGTCGATTACTTTCGGGTCCAAGTTCAGTTTGCTTTTCATCCTTTTTCTCCTTTACTTAATATACTCCTTCGCCCGTTCTATGATCTCTCTGTCAATTCCCAGCATCTTCGCTATGTTGAGGGCATCCTTGGGTATTTCTCCGGCATCCTCCACCAGTCTCAGGCGGTAATCCATGTACTTGGAAATGATGCCGATCCGTTCCTTCCTGTTGGCGTATCTCAGTTCCTTGTCCAGCTTGTTGAAATCCGCATCGGCAAGTCCTGCCACCTGCATATTTCGCACATCCGGATCGTCGGTCACCGTCTCGAAGTGAGTGGTGATCAAGCTGATATACGCCTTTGTCTTCAGGTGATCCACCAGGCTCTTTGTCAGCGCCAGACCTTCCACCGGATTGGTGCCGCTGGCGATCTCATCGATCAGCAGCAGCGACCTGTCCGTCCCGTGATCCAGTATCTCCTTCAGCTCTTCCATCTCGCTGCCGAAGCTGGAAAGTCCTCTCTCTATGGACTGGCTGTCGCCTATGAGTATCTGCATGTAGTTGGAAAGCCCGATCTTCGCTTTCCTGCATGGAACGAAAAACCCGTATTGCGCCAATATGGCTACCATCCCGACAAGCTTTAGAGAGACCGTCTTGCCGCCCATGTTGGCACCTGTGATACACGTGACCCCATCTCTGAGGCTGATGCTTACCGGACAATAGCTGCCGCCCTTCGCCTTTAAGACCTCCTCCACCTGCAAGTGTCTTCCGTCTTCGAACTCCACCAGGTGTTCCTCCGTGATCTCGGGCATGACGCAGCTGTGCCTTTCAGCGTAAAGCGCCTTGGAAAGACAAACGTCCAGCCTGCCGATCTTGCGGCAATTTTCCAAAAGCACCTTCTCGTATTTTGAAATTTCCTTCGATAACTCTTCTCTTACCTCCAGTTCTTCCTCTTCGATCGACCCCATCAGGTCTTCGTTTTTCCTGATAAGAGCGTCCACGTCCTCCGTAGGCGCCAGCGAGAAGGTCACCGACATATAGTCTTCTTCCGATTTTATCAATTCGGAGATCTCACCAATCATTTTTATACTTTGCTGATCGCTCTTTGACACCACCACTTCGAACTTTGGCGTCAGAGAGACTCCGTACTTTTCTTTGATCTGTTCTTTTCTCGCCTTCTGCTTTCTCCTGATTTCCCGCTCCGTCTCTTTCTTTTCTCTCCTCAGTTCCCCAAGAGGCTCGGAAAAGACGTCGTAGATGTAAAAGGTATTCAGCCGGTCTTTGCCCGGGTCCAGAATATCCAGGAGGCTTTCCGTGTCCTCCGGTATGAATTCTTTCGGAAAGTCCAGCCTGATGGAAAGCCTGCGTACTTTTTCCATCTGCAAAAGAAGGCTCTTCAGCTCAAAGATCTCTACTACGGTCAGCACGGAAGCTTTGCTCCTCTCTATGGTAAGGGTATTGTCCTTCATCACCATAAAGATTTCCTGGAGCGCACCGATGTCTCCGGTGTTTGCTGTGGCGATTTGCCGCATCTTCTCAATGCGCAGCAGTTCTTCTCTCAGGTCGTCCTCCTGTCCCGGAAAGAAGGGCTTACGCTCTTTGATGTCCGCAGCGCCAAAAGGCGTCAGCAGGTTCATTGCCGACACGACGTAATCAAGACCTGTCTCTCTTCTAGTTTTTACATTTGCAAGTCTCTTTACCACGTTTGCCTCCTACAGCATCACATCTATCACCGGAATATCGGGGATCGCTTCCTTTACACCGTTTAATAATTCCTCATGATCGAACGCATATCCGCCGGGGGCTACGGGATTTACGGTGATGGCAGCTACCCGGATATTCTCCAGCACCTTCACCTTCAGTCCCTTTTTCTTCAGCTGTCCCCAAACGACGGAATCTATAAAGATCTTTGTGGGATCTTTGAGAACGAATGTGACTTGTTTTAATTTTTTCGGGTTGATATCGGCAACAACGCTCTCTGTAAAGGCGCCGGGCACATAGATAAAATCGGTCTCCTCATCTATCTCTCCGTCCAAAAATTTTCCTGCCCCCAGACCTGTCTTCCTGTCGAGCGTCTTTACGTCTTTGCCCCTTATGATCAGCAGCTGTTCCCGCTCCAAATGCTGTTCTATGATGTCTCTGCACTCTCCATCCTCAAGGCAGGGAAGGCGATAGAGCCCCACGGTATGCGCCGTTTCCTCTATCACCTTTTTTCTGTTCCTTGATAATACCGCTCCCGTGGAAAGTATGATGGCATCGGAGGTCCCCGGCGCTGCGATGGATTTTCGATCTATTGCTCCATCAATTAACACCAGGTCCGCTCCCAGCTCCAGCATTTCCCGACACATCCGTTCATGGCTGGCGTTGATGACAGGTCCTGCGATCTGCACATACCCGCTGGACACCACCCTGCAAAGCATGATCTGCCCGATGGACGAACCGTATTCGGTCATCCTGAGGATCTCAAGTCCCGCATCTGCCAGCTCATAAAGCTGTGTAGGTACCGATACGATGGTGTCCGTTTCCAGAAACACCCGCGGTTTATCGGTCCCCGTTACCAGATCAGTGCTTTCACCGTCCCTTCCCGTGGAAGTGACGCCAAGGGTAATGCCTTCGTCCATAGCTTCCTCAATGAGATAATTGAGGGCTGTGGTCTTGCCGGCATTCTTCGCCATCCCTACGATGGATATGGTCTTGTACTTTTGTGAAAGCTCTTCCAGTAAATACATATCTCTATTTCTTGTTCCTTTCGTGTCTCAAAAGACCGCTAGGCTCCATTGCCATTCTTTCGCCCTGTGCCAGTCCTGCAACACCTTCGTAACGGTATCCTTCCACGTCCTTACAGCCTTCGTAGCTGCACTGTACAGGTGGAAGTCCTACCGGCTCTGTATAAGTTGTGATAACGCCTTCGTAGTTTCTCAGGATAACCTTATCCGGCGTCTGGGAAATCACGTACTGAGGCATTACCGGAGTCTTGCCGCCGCCTCCCGGAGCATCTACTACGAATGTAGGTACTGCATATCCGGAGGTATGTCCTCTCAGGCCTTCGATGATCTCGATGCCCTTTGATACAGGAGTTCTGAAGTGCTCGATCCCCAGGGAAAGGTCACACTGATAGATGTAGTAAGGTCTTACTCTGTTCTTTACAAGAACGTGCATCAGGTTTCTCATAACGTGAACGTCGTCGTTGACGCCTCTTAAGAGTACCGACTGGTTGCCCAGAGGGATACCGGCGTCTGCCAGCTTACGACATGCTTCCATTGCTTCCGGTGTCATTTCCTTCGGATGATTGAAGTGGGTGTTGAGCCAGATCGGGTGATATTTCTTCAGCATGTTGCAAAGGTCGTCCGTGATCCTCTGCGGCATTACTACAGGAGTTCTGGATCCCAGTCTTACGATCTCAACGTGGTCGATCTTTCTCAGCTCGCTGATGATGTATTCGAGAACGTCATCTTCTACGCAGAGGCAGTCTCCGCCGGACAGAAGTACGTCTCTTACTACAGGAGTCTTTCTGATGTAGTCGATACATGCGTTGATGTCATCCATGCTTCTGGCGCCGTCAGTTTCTCCTGCCAGTCTTCTTCTGGTACAGTGTCTGCAGTACATGGAGCACTGGTCCGTGATAAGGAAAAGCACTCTGTCAGGGTATCTGTGGGTCAGTCCCGGAGCCGGGGAATCTTCATCTTCGTGAAGAGGGTCCAGCATGTCTGCTTCTGATCTGTGGGTCTCGGCGATAACAGGTACTGCCTGTTTTCTTACCGGACAGTTCAGATCCTTCGGATCCATCAGGGATGCGTAGTAAGGCGTGATCCCTACTCGGAAGCCGTCCATTACCTTGGTGATGTCCGCTTCTTCTTCCGGCGTCAGATCTACTACCTGCTTGATCTGATCCACTGTATTGAGTCTGTTGGCAACCTGCCAATGCCAGTCATTCCACTGTTCGTCAGTAACACCCTTCCAAAGAGGGATGTCTTTCCAATTTCTAATAGCCATTTTCGATCTCCTTTC
>JAUNBU010000122.1 GCA_030526925.1 Bacillota bacterium
CGCCGATCCGCAGCTGGTGCTGATGGACATTTCCCTGCCCTTTTTCAACGGCTACCACTGGTGCAGCGAGATACGCAAGCTTTCCAAGCTGCCCATCATGTTCATTTCCTCCGCCGGAGACGATATGAACATCGTCATGGCCATCAACATGGGCGCAGACGATTTCGTCGCCAAGCCCTTCGACATGGACCTGCTGCTGGCAAAGATCCAGGCGCTGCTGCGCCGTTCCTATGACTTTAACGTACAGCAATCAGCCCTTCTGGAACACAAGGGCATACTCCTCAACAGCACCGCCTGTACCGTCACCTCAGACAACAAAAAAGCGGAGCTTTCCAAGAACGAAAACAAGATCCTGACCATACTCATGGAGCACAAGGGGCAGGTGGTATCCCGCGACACGCTGATGACCAAGCTGTGGGAAACCGACTGCTTCGTTGATGAAAACACATTATCTGTCAACATCACCCGCTTGCGAAAGACTCTGGCGTCTATCGGTATCAATGATCTGATCAAGACCAAGAAAGGATTGGGGTATATCATAGAATGAAGAAACACCTTTTTTGCCGCGCCCTGGGCGCCTACGCCAGAGAACGACTGAAATTATTTTTGCTGTTGCTGATATTCGCAGCTGTTTTCGCTCTCGTCTTTTATCTGTATCGCCTTCGCATCGACGCGGTGATCTACGCTTCCGCTCTGTGCCTCGCCATCGGTCTTCTGGCCTTTGCCATAGACTTCTTCCGGTTTTACCGGTTCCACCAAAAGCTTCAGGAAGCCGCCGACAGCATCCACATCACCCTGGAAAATCTGCCGCAAGCCAAAAGCGTTCTGGCAGAGGACTACCAGTACCTTTTGCAGCTGCTCTACGAAAATCAGCGCAGGATCATCACCGAAACCTCCGCCGCCAGAAGCTATCTGTCGGATTACTACGCCATGTGGGTCCACCAGATCAAAGTCCCCATATCAGCCATGCACCTGCTGCTGGACCAGGAGGAAGCCAACTCGCCCCTCAAGCTGGAGCTGTTCAAAATCGAGCAATACGTGGAAATGGCCCTCTCCTACGTCCGCCTGGAATCGGAAAGCAGCGATTACGTTTTAAAGGAATACGACCTGGACAAAATCATCAAACAGGCAGTCCGCAAGTACGCCCCTCTGTTCATCGCCGGCAAGCTGAGCCTGGACCTGGGGCCCATGGATGATGTAAAAGTCCTGACCGACGAGAAATGGCTCTTATTTGTTTTGGAGCAGATACTTTCCAATGCGGTGAAATACACTAAGAAGGGCTCCGTCTCCATCTACATGCAAAAGCCTAAGACCCTGGTCATCGAGGACACGGGCATCGGCATCGCCCCGGAGGACCTGGGCCGCCTGGGGGAAAAGGGCTTCACAGGCTACAACGGCAGGATCGACAAGAAATCCACCGGTCTGGGGCTTTACTTATGTAAAGAAGTTCTCAAGGGCCTTTCCCATAAGATGTCTTTCGAGTCGCAGGTGGGCAAAGGGACGAAAGTCATGCTGGACCTTAAGACCCGCGACATGCTTTTAGAATAGGCGCGCCACAGACGACCGCAAACGCCCCGACGCCGCAGGCAAGCCTTTGCAGGCGCCAGCCCTGCCCTTTCCATACCAACCTTTCAAAAATGAAAGATTGGATTCTCCCATGTAAGACGAATCCATGGCAGCCTCCCCTTTTCTCTGGTAGGCTAAACCTACAAAGAAAAACAAAGGAGGAATGCCAAATGGCTATTTTAGAAGTCAACAATCTGAAAAAAATATACACCACCCGCTTTGGCGGCAACAACGTCCAGGCGCTGAGCAACGTAAGCTTTTCCGTGGAGGAAGGAGAATACGTGGCTATCATGGGTGAGTCGGGCTCAGGCAAAACCACCCTGCTCAACATCCTGGCGGCGCTGGATCGTCCCACCACGGGTCACGTGCTGCTGGAAGGACGGGACATCACCGCCATCAGCGAAAAGGAGCTTTCCGCATTCAGGAGGAACAACTTGGGCTTCGTGTTCCAGGATTTCAACCTGCTGGACACCTTCAATCTGATGGACAACATTTTCCTTCCTCTTGTGCTTTCCGGCAGGAAGTATCAGGAAATGAACAAGCTGATCAAGCCTCTTGCCGGCAAGCTGGGTATCGCAGACATCCTGTACAAATTCCCCTATGAAGTGTCCGGCGGACAGAAGCAGCGAGCAGCCATCGCCCGCGCCCTCATCACCTCGCCTAAGCTGATTTTGGCAGATGAGCCTACCGGAGCCCTGGACTCCCGCTCTGCCGACGATCTGCTGAAGCTGTTTACCGGCATCAACCGGGAAGGTCAGACCATCCTCATGGTGACCCACTCCATCAAGGCAGCCAGCCACGCCAGCCGCGTCCTTTTTATCAGCGACGGCGCTGTTTTCCATCAGATGTATCGTGGCAATTCTTCGGCGGAATCCATGTTCCAGAAGATTTCCGATACCCTGACGACTATGGCGACAGGTGGTGGTAACAATGACTAGACTCTACCCAAGCATGGCATTTACCAACATCAAGAACAACAGGAAGACATATATACCCTACATGCTTTCCTGCATCGTGACCATCGCCCTCTACTACATCGTCTGCTCTCTGGGGCACAACGAGAGCATCAACGAATTGTGGGGCGGCAACATCATCCAGTCCTACATGGGCATGGGTCAGGTGATCGTCTCCATCTTCGCCCTGATATTCCTGTTCTACATCAACAGCTTTCTCGTAAAGCGCAGGATCGGTGAGTTCGGGCTCTACAACATCCTGGGCATGGAAAAGGGACACATCTGCCGCATCATGGCTCTGGAAACGCTCTTTACCTTCGCTCTCGTCATGGTGCTGGGCCTTGGCAGCGGCATCCTTCTGGATAGGCTGGTATATCTGGTGGTCCTCAATATCCTGGGAGCTTCCATCCCGCTGGGATTCTACGTTTCCTGGTTCGCCATATGCAAAGCCTTCGCCCTCTTCGGGGTGATCTTCTTTCTGATTTTCCTCAATTCCCTGAGGCAAATCTACAAGGCCAAGCCGGTGGACCTTTTAAAGAGCGACAACGTAGGGGAGCGGGAGCCTAAGGTCAAGTGGGTCCTGGCTATCCTGGGGCTGATCTGTCTCTTTACCGGATATTTCATCGCCGTCGTCACGGAAAATCCCGTGGCTGCCATTACCCTCTTCTTCGCTGCGGTGATCCTGGTCATCGTAGGTACTTATCTGCTGTTCACGGCAGGCAGCATTGCCCTTTTGAAGATTTTGAAGAAGAAAAAGGGGTACTACTACAAGACGAACCACTTCATCAGCGTTTCCGGCATGATGTACCGGATGAAGCGAAACGCCGTGGGGCTTGCCAACATCTGCGTTCTTTCCACCATGGTACTTGTCATGGTGTCCTGCACCCTTTCCATGTACCTGGGCGTAGACGATTCCATCGACAAGCGCTACCCGGGACAGATGAACATCACGGCTCTGGCAGAGGATCCCTTGATCGATGAGGCTGTTGCGGTCCTGGACCAGTCGCTGGCGAATGAAGGTCTGGAAAAGAAAAATGAAATTTCCTATCGGGATATTTCCTTCTCTGCCGTCTATGAGGAGTCGACGGACGAATTTGTCACCGAGCAAAGCCGTTACGAGGGTATGGATGCCATTGCCATGTACAACAAGCTGAGCGTGCTGGTTTTCGTACCGCTGGAGGACTACAACGAGGCTATGGACACCCACCGGACGCTGGAGGCTGCGGATGATGTTCTGGTCTATTCCAACCGTGCGCCTTTGGAATCCGATGATATCAATGTGCTGGGCAAAAGCTTTCAGGTGGCGGAAACTCTGGATGAGTTCGTGCCCAGCGGCAATGCGGCTGCCAATATCACCAACAGCCACTTCATCGTAGTCAAGGATATGTCTGTAATGTATGAGCTGCTGGCAAAGCAGACGGAAGCCTACGGAGAACATGCATCCTATATGGAGTTCGTCTATATGACCGATGTTGCCGGTGATCCGGAAGAGACGGAGGAGGCTTTGATACGGGCTTATGAAAAGGCTTCGGCCCAGCTTGACTCAGGGGTTTTCGATGAGTTCAGCGGTTTTCTGGAATGTCGGCCGCTGGAGGCGGAAGGCTTCCTGCAGGACTTTTCGGGGCTGTTCTTCATCGGCATATTCCTGGGGCTGCTGTTCATCATGGCGACGGTGCTGATCATGTACTACAAGCAGATCACCGAAGGCTACGAGGATAAGAAGCGGTTCGAGATCCTGCAAAACGTGGGCATGAGCCATCGTGAGGTGCGAAAGTCCATCGGCTCTCAGATCCTGGTGGTGTTCTTCCTGCCGCTGGTGACGGCGGGAATCCATGTGGCGTTCGCCTTCCCGTTCCTTTACAGGATAATGATGCTGATGAATCTGTTCAATCTGGGGCTGTTTGCAGTCTGCACCATCGGGTGCTTCCTGGTCTTCGCAGCCTTCTATACCATCGTGTATCTGGCGACCGCCAAGCTGTATTACGGGATCGTCAAGAAGTAGAGGTGCGCATCATTCACTGTAATACAAAGCCCGGCGGAATACCGGCTGCGATGTCCTCGCAAGCAAGCTTGCTGCGGATTACGCCGCCGGTGCCCCACCGGGCTTTTCTGTTTTTTGTGTTTTTTATAAGTGTTCGCGCTGGCGAATACGATTTTGGGTGCGTATTCGTCCGGTCCAGCCGTCTTGTCAATCGCCAAATCCCTGTCTGCATCAAGGTTTCAGCGAATTAAATGTCCATTTGGGACGCCCATATATCCTTTGATGCCACCTTGCAAATCGCCTCTTTTCGGGGTGTACCTCAAATTTTTTTTATGTGTTACAATGAAACTAACCATGGATTTGTGTATTCGCTTATAAAGAATATTTCCCCATATTTACGGGGTGGAGGTAAGAAGATGAGGACGAAAAAATTAAGGAAAAGAAACAGATGGGGCATATCCCTTCTGATAAGCGTTATGATGGTAGCGAGCCTGATCCCGATGACAGCATTTGCGGATGGTAACGACAAAGCCATACAGATGGGAACGGCAGTACTTGCTACAAACGTAAACGAAAGCACCGCCGCAACGGTGTATTACGGAAAGAATCCCTTCAGCGATCCCCGTGATGAGCTATGTGCGTGGCGAGTTATAGGCTATGGAACAAATGGAATGCAGACAACAGCAAGCACGACGAGTACAATGACCTTGTTCGCATCGGATAACATGTATAGCTGTCACTTTAATCTCCCCAGCTCTGAGAATAATCGCTACAGCGGAAGCAGTTTGAAAACAATCGTGGATACCATTGCAGAAAACCTGACAGCTAAAGAACAAGCCGCCGTTGTAAAGAGGACACTGAAGACCGGAGAGTATCGCGGTGATGAACCATACTGCGATGGCATTGCTGGAGACCCAGTAACTGACGCCTTACTATGGCCTTTATCAACAGCAGAGGCATCTTCCACAAATTCTGAGCTGAAAAATGTAAGTAGATATTGGTGGCTGCGCTCGCCGGGCGATACCAATACGAAAGCTGCCTTTGTCGATAGCAACGGCATAGTAGCGCGCCAAGGGGCAGAAGTCAATAGCACGGGTTATTGCGTTCGCCCTGCTTTTAATCTGAATCTGAATTCTGTGCTCTTCACATCTGCCGCAACAGATGGCAAAGCAAGCGGAACAGTAGGAGCCACTACATTGACAGCGGTAGGAACAAATAGCGGCAATGAATGGAAGCTGACACTTATAGACAGCACTCGTAGCAACTTCAAAGCAACCTCAACAACAAGGACAGGAGACACCCTGACCGTCTCCTATGAAGGTGCAACGACGGGAACCAATGAATACATTTCCGCAATAGTCAAAGACAGCAGCGATGATATCAAATACTACGGCAGGATCAAGGCTTTGTCTGCAGACGGTTCAACGACAGGCGGCACAGTGGACATCGATCTTTCGAGGATCACCTTGGCTACGGGAGACACCTTGAACATTTTCAACGAGCAGTACAACGGAGACAAGCAGACCGACTATGCAAGCGAGCTTAACGCAGTGACTGTACCTATCAAATATGAAATAACCGAGGGAGCATACGGTCAGTGGACTAAAGGCAGTATGACGACGTTAGACTTTAAGGCAAATGCCGATTATAGTAAATTTTCTGATGTAGGAAGCGTATCTGTAGACGAAACTATGCTAGATTATAGCAATTACACTTCCGAGATTGGCAGCACGGTCATAAAGCTGAATACAGCATACCTTGAGTCCCTTTCAGTAGGACAGCACACCTTACGAATCGACTTTACAGATGGCTTTGCAGAAACTAA
>JAUNBU010000123.1 GCA_030526925.1 Bacillota bacterium
TAGCGCTCACTTGAAAATTGTAGATTTTGTTGAAATATAGGAAATGCCACGCATTAGATATTTCCTATATTATAAAAGAAAGCGTCACGCGAGCCGGCATGTAAAAGCGGGCATAAAAGCCGGAGAAAGGTGTTGGTCTTGTTTTGCATACGGTCTCATGATAGAATGGGAGTACACACGGAGGGCTCTCCTGAAAACGAAGAAACAGGAAGCAATGTAAAACAGAAAGGTGATGTGAAGATGAAACAGGATGTATTGAATTATGTGATCGAAAAGACAAAGGCTCTGATGGAAGCGCCGACCTGCAGCCCGGAAACTAAAGAAGCCGCCCAGAGCTGGCTGGATGCGGTGGGAACTGACAAGGAGCAGGCAGAAACCAAAAGCTATATCCAAGAGCTGGAGGCGGACATCATGCCCATCGACCAGCTGATCGGCTTTGCCGGATCGGAGGCAGGCGCGGAATACTTCGGAGCCGAGACCGCTGCCGGTATCGTAGCCCACGCCGAAGAAATCAAGGCGGCGGGTGCTAAATACTGCGACTGTCCCGCCTGCGCCATCGTAGCCGAGATTTTGGAAAAGAAAGCGGAGATGCTGGCGTAGACGCCGAAAAAAATCGTTTCTACCTACCGCATCTTGGGTAGCGAAAACCCCTTTGGAACTCTTTGCTGTTTCAAAGGGGTTTTCCAGTAGGAATGTGTGATATGTATATGGACGCAGAAGCCTTTAGTCCTTCCCGGAAAGATCAAAGAGCTTCTGTCGAGGACCTTGTTCTTCTATTTGGATCGTTCCTTCTTACTGTTCGTCTTCCGGACTCTCGATGGCGTCGGTCCGCAGCACGAACTGAAGGGATCTTACCTCTGTGTTTTTCGACGATACGAAGGATTCCGGTTGACCGTCGTCTCCGGTGATCCGGGAAATGGTCTCGGCGATGGCCGCACCTATCCTATCGCCGGCAGCTGACGTTTCATCTTTCATTTTAGTTGTACCATCCTTAAGAGCTCCAACGCCCCGGTCTATCTCACCGATCCCCTGATCAAGCGACCTGACACCCGACTGCGAGGCACCGATGCTGCCGTTTGTCGCATCCAGATATGCATCCACCCCATCGATGTTGGCGTTGTTGGCGCCAAGTAATTCGACAAGCGGCTCCAACGTTGCAACTTGCTGTCTCAAGGCCTCGGTCTGCTCTTTCGGAGCGCCTGCCTGCTCCAGCTGGGCAATCTGTGCCTTCAATGTGCTTATCTGTTGCTCCAGGCTTCCGGCAGCAGACGCATTTTGAGATCGCAATTGGCCCACATCAAGCCCCTGCCCTTTCGCCGCTGTCCGATAGGCCGATGCGCTGACATTTTCCCTTAAGCTCTCCACACCCGTCAGCAGCCGGCCTGTCGCCTGGGAAAGGCTTGCCGTGCCGCTCTTCACGGTCCCGGCGCCTTCATCCAGATCGGAAACTCCGCTGACCAGCTGCTCCACCTGCTCCGTCAGCTGACTCTCGTCCAGCTCCACGTCCATGGCGAGCTTGACGCCGTTGATGGCAATCTGGCTCATTTCAAATTCCGAAGCTTCCGTCGTTATGGCATACTCGGCCTCCCTTCCCGGCAAAATCGTATAGGTCAGCTGCTTTTGGCTGCCTACGTTGGCCTGGGTCGCACCTTCGGCCCGGATGTTCCTGCAAAAGTTGGTGTCCAGGCTGAGGGATGCCTGCAGCGCGTAGTCGTCAAAATAGCTGCCGCTGCACTTTGGGTTTTCTTTTATGGAAAGGGCTATCCTGACTTCTCCGCTGACGCCTGCAAGCTCCCGGGCGGTACAGGCTGTCCCGTCGAGAAAATAGCGTATCTCGATTCGCCAGGGCAGCTCCGCCGTCTCCAGAGTCCCTTCGTAGTACAAAATTTCTTCGTCGGTCTCGATCTGTATCAGATCTCCGTCGATGGCTATTTCGGCTTCTGAGGTAAGATTTTTGACACGTGTGTAATCGCCGTAATCGATCAGCAGCTTGCCCGATTCCGCCGCATCTCCTTCCAGGATGTTGACTACGTATATCTTGGAAAGGGATCCGTCGTGCTTCAGATTGCCGTAAATCACTTCCTCCTTCGGCGTGGCCTCGAAAACGCCTTCCGGTTCTTCCTTCAGCGCAGTCACCGCCCACATATTTGCCAGACCGGCACCCTCTGCCGACGCCCAATTCCCGATGGGAACGATCAGGCTCCACGCGAGACACAGCGCCAGGATGACGGACGCCCTCCTGATATGCTTTCTTTTTTCGACTCTTTTTCTCTCTACCATCTTTTACTTTCCTCCATTGTTCCCGTTTTCCTCTGCTAACACCTTCTGCAAAAACGAATGGCTTTTTTTCTTTTTGATGAACAGACCGTCGAGGCAGTATAGCAGCCCCGGCAGCACGAAAAATACCATGAACAGGGAGCAAAGCCCGCCCCGCCCCAGGAATATGCCCAGCTGGGACAGAACTCCATGACTCGATATTGCCCCCAGCAAAAATCCCACGACGACGAAGACGCTGCCCGACGTGAGGACGGAAGCCGTAGAACTGCGGATCATTTCCACGATAGCCTTTCTCTTAGCCATGGTGCGCCTGTATTCCCGATACCGATCGGTGAACAGGATGGCGTAGTCCACGGTGGCGCCCAGCTGGACCGATCCGATAATGAGGTAGGCGATATAAAAAACAGGCGTCCCCATAAAGTAAGGAATAGCCAGGTTGACCCAGATGGCCATTTCGATGGAAGCTACCAAAAGCAGCGGTAAAATCAGCGATCTCGTCAGAAGCAGCAGTACCAGGTATATTGCGAGGATGGCCGCCAGATTGATCTTCAAAGTGTCAGCAGTGATGGTATCCATCAAATCATAGGTGCTAACGCCGGAGCCTGCCAGATAATAGTCCTTGCCGTATGCGTCCTCTGCGATGGCACGTACATCCTCCACCAATGCGAAGGCTTCCTCTCCTTCATAGTCGGTCCGGACGGTGATGATCATCCGGCTGTACCTGTCGGATTCCAGCTTCGACAAGGTGTCCTGCTCAAGAAAATCCGCAGGAATGGCCACGCCCACCGTATCCACGTATGAAATCACGTCGGTCACCCGTTCCAGTTGATGAAGCTTACCGGAAAGGGCTTCCTCGGCTGCCCGGTTGCCTTTTGGCACCATCAGCGCATATGTGTCCTGCTTACCGAAGGTCTGTTCTATTTCCTGCCGCTCCTGACCGAACTGTGTATCCGTCCCGAAAATGTGGTAATCGCCGTAGTAATAATAGTTGCCGTTGGACGCCATATATGAAGGGACCACCGCAATTAGGAAAACGACCACCATGGGGACCATGACTTTTGCCACGAAACGCCCGAACCTGCCGAAATCCGGCAGGAAAGAGCGATGAGCCGACCTTTCCATGAGGCCACTCATGCTGAGGATAAACACCGGCATGAAGACAAAAATCGTCAGCAGGCTGATAACTACCGCCTTTGCCAGAGCCAGCCCCAGATCGGCACCGATTTCGTAGCGCATGAACACCAATGCCAGAAATCCCGCTACCGTCGTGGCTCCGCTGGAAAGAATGGACCCGGTGGATCGGCACAGTGCCTCTACCATGGCGGATTTGCTGTCATCGGCCTTGCCATATCCGGCGCTGCGGCACTCCTGATACCGATGGATCAGAAACACGGAGTAGTCCAGGGAAACGGCCAACTGCAGGATGGAACCTGCCGCATTGGTGACGAAGGAAATTTCACCGAAGATGATATTGGTCCCTGTGTTGATGATGACGGCTACGCCCAGCCCTGTGAGGATGATGAAGGGTTCTGCCCAGGAGCAGGTGGTTATGATCAGAACAAGCAACGCGAATAGAACTGCGCCGATGCTGATACGCCTGACTTCCTTCACAGTGCTTTCCGTCCCTGCGGCAATGGAAACGGCGCTTCCGGTGGATACGCCTTCGCCGTCTATGGTTTCTTTGATTTGGTTGACTGCTTCCAGCCGCTTGTCTTCTTCGATGGTCAGGGTGAAAAGGGCGTTGCCGTCCTTATAATATGTTTCGACCGTATTTTGATCCATGGTCTCCATGGGGATGGTCGCATCAACGCTGTCGTCCAGCCAGGTAACATTCGATACGCCGTCGATATCTTCCAGCTTCTCTTTATAACTGAGGGCTTCCGGCACGGTCACGCCCTTGAGCATCACCTGCCCGTTGGGGATACCGTCGGTAAATTCCGCCTCCATCACGTCTATGGCTACGGTGGATGGGCTGTCCTCCGGCAGGTAGTCGTTGATGTCGTAGTTGACGGCCACCATGCCCCTCAGCCCCAGACAGATCAGGCACGCCAGGAAGAAAATTGCCATGATTTTTTTCGGGTTATTTACGATCGTCGTGTAAAAGCTTCTCATTCGGTGCTTCATCTTCGCTGGCCACGCTCCCTTTCCCTATCTTTCTTTTCCTGCGGTCTTATAGATTTCTCATGTCTCGGCGTGCCTTTTCCAAAAGTCCGCTTCAATGCCAAAAGTATACAGAGCCGCCCGGCGAAATAAAACGGTCAATTCGGAGGATTTGTGTAAAAAACGATTTTTTTGTATAATGGAAAAAAGGACATCGAAAAGATGAAACGATACTGAAAATACGGCGGCGCCGAAAAGCCGCAAAAGAGGATCTTATGAAGAACAAGACCAGAAGTCGGCAAACCAAAGAAAAACTGGCCGCTTCATTGAAAAAATCCATACGAAAAAAGCCCATCAACAGGGTCACCGTCAATGAGCTGGTGGAAGACTGCAACGTCAACAGAAAAACCTTTTACTACCACTTTGACGACATCTACGCTCTGCTTAAATGGATGCTGGATCAGGAGGCCGTTGAAATCGTCAAGGATTTCAACCTGGTAAAGGATTACCGCAGCGCCATTCTATTCGTCATGGATTACGTGGAGGAAAACGAATTTATCATCAACAGCACCTATTCCTCCATCGGGCGGGATCATTTGAAACGGCTCTTCTATCAGGACTTTCTGGCTATATTCCGGACCGTCGTCGATGATGCGGAGCAGACGCTGGGACTGCAGGCAGACCCGGACTACAAAGATTTTCTGTGCAAATTTTACGTGGAGGCGCTGGCTGGCCTTTTGATAGACTGGGTACAGAACGGCACGGGGCAGGACAAACAAAAAACCCTGGATTATATATCCAGGATCTTTGAGGAGTCTCTGCCCAATGTACTCCGCGCCGGAACAGGCTCTTCTGTGCGCTCAAGTTAGATTCCACTGACTTTATCCCACTGAAAATCCTCCGGGCTTCTTTCTCCGGATTTTTGAGTCGGGTTTTATTTTCAGATTTCTGACTAAATGTCCCTCTTCCTGTTGGGGCATGCGGTCCTGGAACAGTATCTGCAATTGTGGTCGCAGGTATCTACGTTTTTCATCTCCATCTTGGAAAGATCAGGAGCGTCTGCGCCTGTGGCTTCCCTAAAGTCGCCGACGCCGTGTTGAGACGTCTGGGCCGCTGTGGCCTGCTGATTTTGAGATGTTGGTGGCGCTGATGATTCTGCGCTCGTTGCCTGCGCTGCCGGCGGCAGACCCAGGTCTTCTCGATAGGCGCTCATATCGTAGCCTTCGGCTTCACACTCTTCGATATGCTTGATCATCTCTGCCCGTTTGGCGTCCTTTTCTGCCAACTCATCTGCCACGCCGCGCAGAGCGGCGGGAAGTCCAGCGTCGTCGGCAACCGTTCCTTTTCCATATCCACCCTGTCCGCCAGAATCACCTTGCCCTGTACCACTGTTTTGCCCTTTACAGTCGCCCGCACCAATAGAGCCTGTCTGCGCAGCAGAAGCCTTTTCATAAGGATCTGCCATCATGCCGGCAATCGTGTCCTTCTTTTCCGGGAAACGGAAGTTGAGGCTTTTTTCCAGCAGCTTCTTGGCGCCTTCTCTGTGGTTCTTGGAAAGCACGCCCAGGGACGCCATGATGTAGTCGTTGTCCACCAGGATTTCTGCGTGAGACGTTGGGAAAAGCCGCATTCCCGTTTCGTCATACTGGGAGATGCGCTCCATGATGTCTCTGCGGTGTGGCAGCCTGGTCAGCGCGCCGCCGGTTCCTACGATGTATTTGACCTGGGTCAGGTCTTTGCCCTCCGCCAGCGTGCTGCGGCCGGAAGGCCCGTAAACGTAACGAATCTGGCCCGCATGCCTTTCCACGGCCTTCATGACCGCTTCCTCTGTCAGAATCTCCACCAGCTTTATCTCGTCTTCGTTTTTCGGGATGGCCTTATAGGTTTCCAAGGTTTTGTCCAGATCGATGCCCGCCTTTTGGCACAGCTCACGTGCCTTTTCCTCGCC
>JAUNBU010000124.1 GCA_030526925.1 Bacillota bacterium
TCCGCAGCTGCGACGCAGAATGCGTCAGCAGGAGCAGCGAGGACATCACAGGCAGCGGTATCCCGCCCCTTTTTTATTGGCATCATGTGTTGGCGAGCTACGCTTTATTTTTCGCCTTGGAAGATGAACACTTTGTTGCGGCCGGCGCGCTTGGCTTCGTAGACGGCGGCGTCGGCCTTATCCAGATAACGCATGAAGTCTGTTTCATCGTCGAGGTGAAGGGTGTCGCAGTACTGACCGATGCTGATGGTCAGGTGGTCTGCGATGGCGGATCTTTCATGGGAGATATTGAGCCTTTCTATGTCGGTGCGAAGCTCGTTTGCCAGCCGAGAAACGGAAGCTTCGTCGTGATCCGGCAGGATCACAACAAATTCTTCTCCGCCAAAGCGCATGGCGACACCATTGTGCTTTTCTGCGAACCCATTAAAATGCATTCCGATTTTCTGGAGGCATTCATCGCCCTTTACATGACCGTAAAAATCGTTATATTCCTTGAAGTAGTCGATGTCTATGAACAAAACGCCGATAGGACAATTGTTAAAGTCAGGTAGCTTTTCCTGTATATACTGATACAGACCTGTCCTGTTATACAGACCTGTCAGCATGTCGGTGACCGATATGACTTCTATTCGGCGCTTATAATTTTCGCTGTTTTTAAAGGAACGATAGGTGAGATGCACGCTGACGAAGATGCAGACGTACAGAATTATCAGATTGACTATGTTTCCCGTTAAAATATTGCCGCTTGTCTGCTCTGTTTTGATAAAATGAAGACCAAAGCATAGGAAAACCATAGGAGGTAGGGAAACGATCAGCCATTGCAAAGGAGGATGTATAAACAGTATCCCTGCAATGATGAAGTTGATGGCGAAGGCGATGATTTGGCCGTAGCCATTGAAGATATCAAGAAATGTGATGCCAACGCCCCAGACCTGAAGAAAAAAGCAGATGGCGTAGATGGTAAAGGACAACAGACGTTGATCCGGCAGATCCAACGCAGGTTTCTTTCGATAGCGGTTATATACCAAGCTGGTTATACCGGAAACGACTATGAGAATCACGTAAAAGAAGATATAGAATTTTCTCAGAGAGGGTGTGATTATTGGCGCCAATTTGGTAAAGAACACGATAAGCATGAAGATTTCAACGATCATTATAGTGATCAATATGTAAAAGGCACGGCTTATGTTGGCTTTCAGTAATGCTTCTCTCATGGTGCTACCCCCTGCGGTCCAATGGCATTTTGTCAAGAAAGGTTTTGTGTGCTTTATTAACTTAAGTATATCAAAAAAAGCATCATATTGTAACCCATAATCTGCGAAACAAAGAAAACCTCCGGGATGTTGCACCTCGGAGGTTTTGTTTCGATCTATGTAGGTCTCAACTATGCGAGTCTTGTGTTAGTTCGGTTCTTAATGCCGATACTTGGTTGGGCTCGGCTTATACCAGACCCTGTTCCATCATGGCGTTTGCAACCTTCAGGAAGCCGGCGATGTTAGCGCCTGCAACCAGGTCATACTTACCGTAGTATTCCTTGGAAGCGTCAGCACAAGCCTTGTGGATTCCAACCATGATGCCGTGAAGCTGTTCCAGAACTTCTTCAGCGGAGAATACAGTCTTGCCTGCGTTCTGTCCCATTTCGATACAGGAGCAAGCTACGCCGCCTGCATTAGCAGCCTTGGAAGGTCCAACGATGATGCCGCCGTCCTGCATGATCTTGATAGCCTCGTTAGTGGAGGACATGTTTGAGCCTTCGCATACGAACTTAACGCCTCTGTCAACGAAGGATTTAGCATCTTCAGCCTGGATCTCATTCTGAGTAGCGCAAGGGATGTAAAGGTCAGCAGCTGCTTCCCAAGGCTTCTTGCCTGCGAAGAACTTAGCGTTCGGGAACTTCTTAGCATAAGGTTCGCAAACATTCTGACCGGATCCTCTCAGCTCGAGCAGAGTAGCGATCTTTTCGTCAGTGTTGATGCCGTCTTCATCCAGGATGTATCCATCCGGACCGGAGATAGTAACCAACTTAGCGCCCAGGTCTCTCAGCTTCAGTGCAGCACCCCAGGATACGTTACCGAATCCGGAGATAGCAACTGTCTTGCCCTTGATGTCTTCGCCGTTTGCCTTCAGCATTTCCTGTGCATACCAGATGATGCCGTAGCCGGTAGCTTCTGCTCTTCCCAGAGCGCCGCCCCATGCCAGGCCTTTTCCTGTCAGAGTTCCTTCGAATCTGTTGACGATCTTCTTGTACTGTCCGTACATGTAGCCGATCTCTCTTCCGCCAACGCCCAGGTCACCGGCAGGTACGTCAGTTTCAGGACCGATGTGTCTGTAAAGCTCTGTCATGAATGCCTGGCAGAATCTCATAACTTCAGCATCGGACTTGCCGTTAGGATCGAAGTCGGAACCGCCCTTACCGCCACCGATAGGAAGACCGGTCAAGCTGTTCTTGAAGATCTGCTCGAAGCCCAGGAACTTGATGATTCCGGGATATACGTTTGGAGCAAATCTGAGTCCGCCTTTGTAAGGTCCGATAGCACTGTTAAACTGGTATCTGTAACCCTTGTTAACCTGTACTTTACCGTTGTCGTCAACCCATACTACTCTGAAAGTGATTCCTCTTTCAGGCTCAGTCAGTCTCTCCAGCAGTGCAGCTTCCTCATATTCCGGATGCTTTTCGATAACCGGCTTCAGGGAAGAAAGTACTTCTTCTACTGTCTGGTGAAATTCTACTTCGCCAGGGTTGTTCTGCTTACAAAGCTCAATACATCTTTCAACATAATTTGACATTTTTTTTCTCCTCTTTTTCAAATAAAATTTCGCAAAGTTGGTAATGCCTTGTTACCCTAAATATATCACTTTGTTAAATACCCGTCAATCAGTTTCACCTGTGAGATGGAAAGTTGTAATTTTCTGATAAATGTCTCAAAAATGAGCATTTGCAAGCGTTAGCGGGGTAAAGCATCAGAAACAGGAAATCCACGGGATGCTGCGCCTAATGTATCTTAAAAAAAGATGTGAATCATGGTATAATAGATTCAGCAATTTGAATGTGATCGGCACATTCATAGAATCGAGGTGACGGGTTTGATAAAGAATTTCATCAGAAGCGCAGAAAACAAGCTGACGGACAAGACCATTCTCAGGGACATGGGGCTGGGCAAAAGAACCATGCTTGGGATGCTTGCCGATTCCGGATGGAAAGAAAACATGCGGCGTTTGGCAGAAGAAGAACAGTTCGGTGCAACGGAGCTGCTCTCCGCATTAAAAGGTGTGATGGACAAGCTGGCGCCTGAACCGGAAGAGGGCTGGCTTCAGTTTGTGTACGATGATATCAGAGCCTGTATGTATCCGGAGAGCTTTGCCAGAAGCGGCAGCAGAGAACAGCAAAAAGCCAAGATATTCCTTCTGGAAAACTACCGAGCCCTGTTGGAATACGAAAAGAATAAATTCGGCTTTTCCCCTGTGGACCATATAGAGCTGCTGGACAGAGAAGAAGTGGAGGACTGCCTTACATGCAGCGAGTACGAACGGCTCAGGGAGTTCTGGCGGGAAAACTACATCTTCGAATTCATGCGTATCGGCAGGGAAATCACGCCATACAACACGGCAGGACATATAGGAGGCGTTCATTTCGTCGCCACATTTATTGGCAGACAGCTGCTGGGGACCGACGTGCCCATGGATTTCGCATTGGTATCGGGGGCGGCGGCAGGTCACGACCTGGGCAAGTACGGATGCAGACCTCAGGAAGAAAAGAGGATCCCTTACCTGCACTACTACTACACATACGAGTTGCTGAAGCGAGAGGGTATGCCGATGATGGCGCACATTGCCGGCAACCACTCTACCTGGGACCTTGAACTGGAGAACCTTTCCATAGAGTCCCTTATCCTGATCTATGCCGACTTCCGGGTCAAAAGCAAGAGAGAAGGCGGCAATGAAAAGGTCTGCTTTTACACACTTACGGATGCATTCGATGTGATACTCAGCAAGCTGGATAACGTGGACGAAGCTAAACGACAACGATACGAACGGGTTTACGATAAATTGAAGGATTTTGAAAACTATCTGATAGACCTGGGAGTGGAGACGGAGCTTACCGCACCACCTGCCCACATCAGCAGAGGGGGCAGAAAGAATACGGCGTTGCTTACAGGCAGCCAGGTGGTGGAGACTCTCAAATACACGGCCATCGAGCACAACATCAAGCTGATGAGCATCTTCAACAACGAGTCCGCATTCGGCAGTCTTCTGGAGGCGGCAAGAAGCGAGAAGCAGTGGAAGAGCCAGCGGGCATATCTCAATATCCTGTCGGAATATTTCACCTATATGACCAAGCAGGAAAAGCTGCTGACCATCCACTTCCTGTACGAACTGCTTTCCCACCGTGAAGGTGACATCAGAAGGCAGGCGGGCAGGCTGATGGGGACCATAATAGCTAATTACGACGACGTATACCGAAAGGAACTGCCGGATTTCGTCGACGGTCAAAACAACGGGCAGGAAAGCCAGTGCGGCGATATATGGCAGACATATCTCAATAAGATAGTATTTCCTGACTACAGAGTGACGGATCAGCACAGAAGCTGGATAGGCTACACTTTGAAGGTGGTCATCCAGGGGATATTGGAGAGTACAGACGAGGAAAAGGCGGCCCTTTTTCTCGAGCGCTACTTCAAGCTGTTCCAAAAGAAAAAGCTGAGGGACAGCGCCGTCTTCGTGCTGCTGGATTCGGTCATCGCACTGCCGGAGAAGGTCTTCGGTGAAAAAGAACTGCTGTCGGTGCTCATCTTTGCCGTCCAGGTTTCGGTCCGGGAACCGGTGGAAATCAAGATCGGCGCAATTCGCGCTGCGGAATTCATCACGAGAAGATTTTCGGGAGCAGCAACAGCATCTTACGTGAAGGAGATACTGCGAAACTGCAGTGACGCGCTGCAAAATGTCAGCGTTGCTTCCTTGGCGCGAAAGGTGCTGCTAAACGTGGGTGAGACCCGGCTTGCGGAGCGTTACGAGGAACAGATTTCCAGGGAGACTTCTTCTTCCGCAAAGGAAGACGCCATTTCGTATATATTCAGGGAAAATCTGAAGGTGGATACTCCTTGGGTGGTCAAGGCGGTCAACATTGACTTTCTGCTGGAGCTGACGCTGGCGTCCGGCAGGAAGGATCAGTGCTTCCACCTGGCGACCCATTTTTCCAATCTCATCAAGGTGAGCGAGCGGGTGACGGTGCGCCACAGAGCAGGCAGAGGTCTTATTGAAATTGCAGATAAGCTGCCTATAGACCAGATCAACGAGATAGTTATAGAATTAACGAAAGGCCTTGAGATCGGAGAATACCAGTTTTCGAAATACATCCCGGAATACTTGGGAGAGCTGGCGCTGTACCTTTATCCGAGCGAGCTGGATGAGTTCATTTCCAACCTGGGTGAGCTGATGCAGAGCAACAACGACAGGGTGGGCTCGGTGGCTCTGGATGCTCTGGGTGAGGTGCTTGGCAACTACGCAGGCTACAAAAAGAGATTCGGTGAAGACACACAAGTATACAAGGCGCGAAA
Organism: Bacillota bacterium; assembly: GCA_030526925.1. Taxonomy (GTDB): domain Bacteria; phylum Bacillota; class Clostridia; order Peptostreptococcales; family Anaerovoracaceae; genus Lentihominibacter. Next base: position 5,556 of record JAUNBU010000124.1, read on the forward strand.
AGAGCGGATGCTGGGTATGCTGCTAAAGGGTCTTGCCAACTATCGCGAGGTGGTCAGCCAGGAAGCCTTTATGGTCATCGGACAGTATCTCTTCGGAAGCGACAGACTTTCCCTGAAGGAGAAGTTCGACGTGTTCCGGCAGATATACAAGAAGATGCTGACGCTTATATCGTCAATCGAAGAATACGACATGAACTTCTTCACCAATGCGGCGGCGCTGAACCACATATACAGATTCATTTCCGAATACAAGTTCGGCTGCGGGCAGATGCAGCTGCCGGTAAACAGGAAGATCGCCTTTTTCCCGGGCACCTTCGATCCGTTCTCTCTGAGCCATAAGGGGATCGTTCAGGCTATCAGGGACGAAGGTTTTGAAGTTTATTTGGCGCTGGATGAATTTTCATGGTCCAAGAAGACACAGGCGCGCATGATCAGGCGGCAGATCATAACCATGTCGGTGGCTGACGAGGCAGATGTGTTCCTGTTCCCCGATGACGTTCCGGTGAACATCGCAAATCCTCAGGATCTGAAACGGTTGAAGAGCCTTTTCCCCGGAAAGACACTTTACATGGTGGCAGGAAGCGATGTGATCGTCAATGCGTCGTCCTACAAGGCAAAGCCTGTGAAAAATTCCATCCATTCCATCAACCACATAGTCTTCCGCAGACAGACCATGGAAGCCGAGTACAAGGATGACAGCCAGCTGAGGAAGGCATATGAGCAGATTTCCGGCAAGATCCGGGAGCTGAAGCTGCCCGTCTAT
>JAUNBU010000125.1 GCA_030526925.1 Bacillota bacterium
CTCATAGCCGTCTTGTTCTTTATCGCTGCCGCTGTCGTTTCCGCCGCATGATGTCATGGCAAGCAGCAGTACGACCGCCATAAAAATCGCTGTCATTCGTTTCATCAAATCACCTCTCAATGATGGTTTTTATCAGAGCCGGAAGCTCCGGCCTCTCAAGGCCTATTTTAACAGCATTTTGGATTTCCTCCAATGCTTTTTCCGTTTTCTTCACATCGCTTCCATAAATCGTACATACTGCGTCGCCCTTTTTCACTTGATCGCCCGCCTTTTTATGAAGCACGATACCCGCAGAAAGATCGATCTCATCCTGCTTGGTCTCACGTCCCGCTCCCGTATGCTGGGAAGCAAGCCCGATGGTCATGGCGTCGATGGATTGGATGTATCCCTCTTCCCTTGCCAAAAACGGCATCCGGATTTTACTCTGCGGCAAAAGTCCGTAGTCCTCGGTGATCTCAGGATCTCCGCCCTGCCCTGCTACGAAGATCTTGAACTTTTCAAGGGCTCTGCCGTTTGCGATGGCTTGCTCAGCCAGCGCCTTTCCTTCCTCCGGATCTTTGGCCTTTCCGCCCAGGTATATCATAGCCCCTGCCAGTGCTATGGAAAGGACACGTATGTCTTCCGGTCCTCCGCCCTTCAGCACGTCGATGGCTTCCATCACCTCAAGGGCGTTTCCTACGGCGCATCCCAGAGGCTGACTCATGTCCGTGATCATGGCCATGGTCTTCTTACCGCTGCCTTCTCCGATGTCCACCATCAGCTCCGCCAGCTGCCGTGCGTCTTCCTCCGTCTTCATGAAAGCGCCGCTGCCGCACTTCACATCCAGAAGTATAGCATCGGAGCCTGCCGCCAGCTTCTTGCTCATGATGCTGGAGGTGATTAGGCTCAGATTTTCTACCGTTGCCGTCACATCCCGCAAAGCGTAGATCTTCTTGTCTGCAGGGGCGATGTCCCCCGTCTGCCCGATTACGGCGATGCCTTCATTGTTGACCTGACTGATAAAGTCCGCTTCCGCCATGGCTGTCTGAAATCCCGGTATGGCTTCCAGCTTATCCACCGTTCCTCCCGTGAATCCCAGCCCCCTGCCGCTCATCTTGGCCACAGGCACGCCGCAGGCTGCCGCAACGGGTCCCACGATCAAAGTCGTTTTATCTCCCACGCCTCCTGTGCTGTGCTTATCCACCTTAACTCCGCAGATCTTCGAAAGGTCCACCACATCGCCCGATTCTTTCATGCATTGGGTCAATGCAATGGTCTCTTCCCTGTCCATTCCGCTGAAATACACCGCCATGAGAAAGGCGGACATCTGATAGTCGGGGATGGTCCCCTCAGTGTAGCCCTTCACAAGATATTCGATCTCGTCTTTGGTGAGGCGCTTGCCGTCTCGTTTTTTCGTAATAATGGTGACCGTGTTCATAGAGTTTCTCCTAGTCCGACACTACGGTTTCAGCCCTTATTCCAAAGCTTCCTTCCTGAAGCTCTTTCCTATCTGCGTTTTACTTTTACCGTCGGTGAGGATATCCACCACGGTAGCGCCCATGTCGGCGAAAGAATCTCGTGTGCCGAGATCCACGCCTTGCTTTACCTGCGCGCCTGCCAAAAGCCCGAAAATATATTCCCTCGTATGGTTCCACCCGCTGTGTACGGGGTCGTTGCCGTGGTCTGAGCACATGATCAGAATATCTTCCTCTCCCATGGCGTCCATGATCTCCGGCAGACGCCTGTCAAATTCCTCTATAGCTCTGCCATATCCTTCCGGGTCTCTTCTGTGCCCGAATTTGGAATCGAAGTCTACCAGATTAGTGAAGATCATCCCTCCAAAGTCCCTGCCAAGAGTCTCTATAGTCTTGGTTATCCCATCGTCGTTGCTCTCCGTATGGATGGCTTCCGTAACACCCTGACCGTTAAAAATATCGCTGATCTTGCCGATGGCGCAGACTTCTTTTCCTGCCTGCTTTACAAGATCCAGCATGGTGGCAGCAGGCGGCGAAACAGCGTAATCCTTTCTGTCTGATGTCCGCACACGTTTGCCATTTTCTATGATATAGGGTCTGGCGATGACTCTGCCGCAGGCGAACTGCCCTTTCAGCAGTCCTCTTGCGATCCCGCATATCCTGTAAAGTTCCTCCAAGGGAACGATTTCAGTATTTGCGGCGATCTGAAACACGCTGTCGGCGGAGGTATAGACGATCACCTTGCCCGTCATCTCGTGTTCTTCTCCCAACCTTTCGATGATCTCCGTACCGGAAGCGGGACAGTTTCCCAGATAGCCGTATCCCGTCGCTTCCGTGAACTTTTCCATCAGCTCTTGAGGAAATCCGTCAGGATAGGTCTTAAAGGGCTCCGTCGTGTAAAGTCCGGCGATCTCCCAGTGCCCGGTGATGGTGTCCTTGCCTTCCGACTCTTCGGCAAATCTTCCGAATACGCCCGAAGGCTTCGAAACCGCCAGACGTCCCGCTGCTGCCCCGGTGATGTTTCCCAGCCCCAGATTCCTCAGGTTGGGGATCTTTAGCGCATAGTTGTCCAGAATATGTCCCAGAGTATCGGCTCCCGCATCACCGTATTTTCCGGCGTCAGGCATGGCGCCGATCCCCAAGCTGTCAAGTACCATTATCGTCACTCTGTTTATCATGCTATCGTCCTCCTGCTCTCTCCTGCCGCCATGGACCGCCATGGCTCATCAGCCGTATTACTCCTTTATCAGAAGCGGCTTGCAGTTGAGGTAATCCAAAGATACAAGCTGATACCTGATCCCCCGGTAGTCGCCCATGATGGTATTCTGAAAGCCTTCTTCTCCATGAATGTGCCCGTATATCACACGCTTCACGCCATGATCCTCAAAAAGCTGTTGAAACCCGGAGAAAGCCGCCGGCTTTGAAACAGGCGGATAGTGGAGCACTCCCAGGATCTCCGGCTTTTCGACCTTTTCCGGGCTCAGGTCCCAATCCTTACCGGAGCCTTGCGCTGCGCTCCGCCTTTTCATATCTGCCTCTGCCTGCTGCAATGACGCTTCCAGCCGCAGCATCTCCCTCTTGTATATCTTCTCGTCTTCATCCGCAACGTATTCTTCATTGTCGGGGGTGATCCATCCCCTGCTGCCGCATATATATATCCCTTCTGCGAAATAACAATCGTTCTGCAAAAAGGTGATGCTGTCGTACATCCGATTCAGCCTGGTGATCCCGTTCCACCACAGATCGTGGTTTCCCTTCAAAAACACCTTATGACCGGGCAGATCATCCACCCAGTCCAAGTCGAATTTGGCTTCCTCCAGCTTAAGTGCCCAGGAAATATCTCCTGCCACGATCACCGTATCTTCCTCTTTTATTTCTCTGCACCAGTGTTCCTTCAGCCTCCCGGCGTGGTCGTGCCACCTGGGTCCGAAGATATCCATAGGCTTTTCTTTACCCGGCGTAAAGGAAAGGTGCAGATCCGCTATGGCATAAATGCTCATATTTATTCCAGCTCCTCATCGTCCATATCCGCTGTATCAGGAGCATCTGCAAGCTCCCCTAACAGGCTTTCACCGTCTCCTCCGCTCGAGATCCTCTGTTCGCTTCCAGTGGCGGAAACGTCCTTCAAAGCCCGCTGTATGGTTCTGGTCCGCACGCCCACCAGCTTTTCCAGGTCCTTCTGTGCCAGCTCCATCCTGTTCTGGGTCTTGGCAAGCACATCTCCGAATTTCTCGAATTCGTTTCGCACCTTGGCAAGTGTATCCCAGACCTCTCCCGAACGCTTCTGGAGCGCCAGGGACCTGAATCCCATCTGGAAGCTGTTGAGCATGGCAGCCATGGTGGTCGGTCCTGCGATGTTTATCCTGTAGTCGCGCTGAAGGGTTTCTACTATACCTTGACGAAGCACCTCCGCATAGAGACCTTCAAATGGCAGAAACAGTATGGCAAATTCAGTAGTAGCCGGAGGCTGGATGTACTTGGATTTTATATCCTTCGCCGCCTTCAGTACAGCGTTTCTCAGACCGTCTGTCGCCGTCTTGATAAGCGCCTTGTCTCCCGTATCGTAGGCGTCTACCAGATTGGTATAGGCATCCGCCGGAAACTTTGAATCTATAGGCAGGTAGACGAAGTCGCTTCCCTCTCCCGGGAATTTCACCGCATATTCCACACGCTCGCTGCCGCCCTTGACAGCCACGTTCTCATCGTATTGCTCCGGAGACAACATCTGCTCCAGAATCGCCCCCAGCTGGATCTCACCTACGATGCCTCGCGTCTTCACGTTGGAAAGGACCTTCTTCAGATCTCCCACGCCTGCCGCCAGCGTCTGCATTTCGCCCAGGCCGCGTGTCACCTGCTCCAGGGTATCGCTCACCTGCTTGAAGGATCTGCCGATCCTCTCTTCCAGAGTCTTCTGCAGCTTTTCGTCCACCGTATTGCGCATCTCCGTCAGCTGCTTGTTGTTTTCTTCCGTCATTGCCGTGACCTTGTTTTCCATGGATATGCGGATGTTCTCCAGCCGCTGCTCGATGCCCATGGACGTTTCGGAAAACTGCTTATTAAGCTCGCTGAGACGCCTGCTCTGTATATCTGTGGCTTCCCGCTGGTTCTGAGAGATCATATCTCCCAGAGTCTTGACACTATTCTGTACCGTCTCGATGGTCTCCTGCCTGGATCTGTCGATCTCATCACGCAGCTCTTTTCTCAGCCGAGCATCACTGCCTGCGTCGTCCTTATGTTTACTCAGCTTGATGACGATGATGATAGATAAAACCACCAGGATCACCATCACTAAAAACAAACCTGTTATCATAAAGTTCATGTTGTCCACTCTTTGTTTCCTCCGCTATTTCTCAATCCGAATCTCCGCTCAGGAAGTTATACGGATCATCACCTTCTTCATAGGCATAGTCCGTATATACCAGATCCAGGTCATGCAAAGCGCCGTTAAGTGAAACCTTGCAGGCCTGCATTTTATTGAATATTTCCTTGTACTCGGAGAACTTGAGCGCTTCTTTTTCTGCCTTCTTCTTCAGAGCCACCTGAAGCTGGATGTAGGCGTCGCACAGACCGTTGAACATAACGAGACATCGCTCCAGCCGTCTTGCTACTTCCTTCGTATCTTCGTCGGATGCAGACACCTTTTCATCGTCCACGTCTATGGAAAGCGCCGTTTTTTTACAGTCCTTCAGCTTCTCGATATTCCCGTCGTAATTCTTCTTCTTAAATATGCTCTTGAACCTGGAGTCTGCTGCAATCTGAAGCTCTGCTTCCTTAAATTCCTCAACAACATCGACGTAAAAACTCTCTACCTTCTCGATAAGCTGTTTCTTGTAATCCATGATCTGTTCCTCTCTCTTCGTTATTCCGGTATTCATTTATCATACCAGAACTATTATACTTCATTTCACGTCTCACGTCACCTAAAAGTAATATCGTCATCAGTACCGTGATCCCCATAATGACCCATGCTGCTGTCAACATAATACACCTCTCCTTTCGTCTCCGAATTTACGATCCGCTTTTCTTTATAGGTGTATTATGACAGATTCAGTGTCCCTTAAACCTCCCTCAAAATATCTTTTACCACTTCTCCAGCGATCAGCAGTCCCGCCACCGATGGCACGAAGGAAATGCTTCCCGGCGTCCTGCCTGCTTTAGCAGGCATTTCTTCCGAATATAACACCTTGACGCCGGCTATGCCCCTAGCCTTCAGCTCCTTTCGCATCACCTTGGCCAGCGGACATACGCTGGTGTTTTCGATGACGTCGATCTTAAATGCTCCCGCATCCAGCTTGTTTCCCGTTCCCATGGAGGAAATGACGGGAACGCCCTCTGCATATGCCTTTTCGATGATGGCGATCTTTCCCGTCACCGTGTCGATGGCATCCACCACATAGTCGTATTCCTTAAAGTCAAAGGAATCCGCTGTCTCCGGCATGAAAAAGCAGTCGGACACATCTACCCTGCAATCCGGATTTATATCTCTCACTCTCTCAGCCATGACCTCCGTCTTCTTCTTTCCCAGAGTGCTGTGGAGCGCAGGGATCTGCCTGTTGATATTGGTAATGTCGATTCGGTCGTGGTCCACCATCATCAGCCTGCCTACGCCTGCCCGCGCCAGACCTTCTACCACATAGCTTCCCACGCCTCCTAGTCCGAAAACTATAACAGATGCGGCATCCAGTCTTTCAACGCCGCATCTTCCTATGATCGATTCAGTTCTGTCAAATTGACTACTCATGATCCACCCCTATAAAATTCTGTTTATCACCTTGTATACGATGTCCGAGGAAAA
>JAUNBU010000126.1:0-1321 GCA_030526925.1 Bacillota bacterium
TGCTCCGCCTGGCAGAAGTGATCCAGCTCCACGCCGATGCCGTACCGCCAGATGATTTCATCGCACTGGCCGCACACGGTAGCTATGTATAACCTGTTTTTCAGGGCTTTTTCTTCCTCGTATCTCATAGTTTTATATTTTATCATATTATCACCGGAAGTTGTACTGTGCGGACCACAAAATTTTATGCGCAAATTTTATGGGTAAATTTTATGCGCATCAGAGTGTATATTTTGCTTGCAAGTTGCTCCGCATATGAATACAATGTAGTTAACTCGCACTGTTTATGATTTTAGAGAAATCGGAAGAAATTTAGAAAAGGAAGGTTTGAGATGAGCAGAAAATTGAGAGGAAATCTGATGCTGCTTCTGACAGCGTTTATCTGGGGAAGTTCTTTTGTCGCCCAGAAAAGCGGCATGGACCTGATCGGACCGCTTGCCTTTAACGGCGTGCGAACCGTCATCGGAGGCATCGTGCTGATCCCCGCAATTATGTTTTTGCAGAAATTAAAGGATAAGAAGAGCGATGCTGCGGCTATTGATGCTGTAGCAGATACGGCGGAATCGGCTGCGGATACCGAGGCTGCCCGCAAGGCGGAAAAGAAGCTGCTGATAACCGGAGGTATCCTCTGCGGTCTGGCGCTGTTCATCGCCAGTACGCTGCAGCAGATCGGCATCTTCTATACGACGGCCGGAAAGGCGGGCTTTATCACCGCCCTCTACGTTGTCATCGTTCCGATCTTCGGGCTTTTCCTAAAGAAAAAGGTTCGCCCTATCCTGTGGCTGTGCGTGGCAGGCTCGGCTGTAGGTCTGTATCTGCTGTGTATGCCGGCGGAGGGCGGATTCGGTCATGTGAATACAGGAGATATTTTGGTGATCATCTGCGCCGTATGCTTCGCAGTACATATTCTGATTATCGATTATTTCTCGCCGAAGGTTGACGGCGTCAAGTTGTCCTGCATCCAGTTTTTCGTGGCAGGGATCATATCCATCATTCTCATGTTCCCGCTGGATCCGGCTCTGGGCTTCGATCTGCCGACCTTCCATACCTTGACCAGCTCCTGGCTGCCGATCCTGTACGCAGGTGTCCTTTCCTGCGGCATCGCATATACCCTGCAAATAGTCGCACAGGCTGACACGGACCCGACCATCGCATCCATGATACTCTGTCTGGAATCGGTGTTCGCAGTGATCGCGGGAATGATCATCCTCGGTGAAAGCCTTTCCTTCCGGGAGGTCATCGGCTGCCTGATAATGTTCGTGGCCATCGTAGTGGCGCAGCTGCCATCTAAAGAAGACCGACTTCAGGCAAAGGCAGAGTA
>JAUNBU010000126.1:1421-6220 GCA_030526925.1 Bacillota bacterium
GCGTCAAATGATCACGAGAGATGAAGCACTGGAACTTTTGAAGAAATACAACAAAGAGGAATTTCACATCCGGCACGGTGAAACGGTGGAGGGCGCCATGCGCTACTTCGCGGAAAAGCTGGGCTACGGCGACGAAATCGACTTCTGGGGCACGGTTGGCCTGCTCCACGATATCGACTTCGAAATGTGGCCGGAGGAGCACTGCGTCAAGGCGGTCTCCCTCCTGGAAGAAGCGGGCGTCGATGAACGGATGATCCACGCCATCGTCTCCCACGGCTACGGGGTCACCGGGTCCGACGCCAAGCCGGAGCACGAGATGGAAAAGGTACTCTTCGCATGCGACGAGCTTACCGGTCTCATCGGGGCCGCTGCGCTCATGCGCCCGTCAAAGAGCGTTCAGGACATGGAAGTGAAATCTGTAAAGAAAAAGTTCAAGGACAAAAAATTCGCTGCGGGATGCAGCCGGGACATCATCCGCCAAGGGGCGGAGATGCTTGGCTGGGAGCTGGACAAGCTGTTTGAGGAAACCATCCTGGCGATGAGGACCTGCGAGAAATGAAAACATTAGAGACCAAGCTGGAAAAGCTGAAAAGCATTTTGAGCGTCTACGGGCAAATGATAGTAGCACTTTCCGGCGGAGTGGACAGCGTATTCCTGCTTACCTTTGCATATAAGTTATGGGGCGACGACCGTGTTGCTGCCATGACCGCCACGGGACCCCACTTCGCAGATGACGAATCGGATTACGCCAAAGGCTTATGCGATAAGCTGGGCATCAGCCACAAGACCATCAAAGCCGACCACGTGCTGCCTTTGATTGAGGACAACCCCACGGACCGCTGTTATATTTGCAAAAAAGAACTTTTTTCAATTTTGCAGGAGCGGGCTCAGATGGTGGGCAGCGTCCTTGCCGATGGGACCAACCTTGACGATATGGACGACTACAGACCGGGCTACCGTGCCATTCTGGAGCTGGGCATCGCAAGCCCTCTCAAGGAAGCGGGGCTTACCAAGGCAGAAATCAGGCAGGCGCTGAAGGATTTAGCAGACAGCGACTCTGCAATCAGGGAAGCGCTGCGGTTTCCGGGGACCGGTATTGCCAACGACGCCGAGGGCTTTATGGCTGCCGACGATGCAGACGGCCCAGACGCTGCGGATTCTTTTAAATCGACTGGCGGCAGCCCAGCAGATGCCATGACCATATGGGAAAAGCCAGCCTTTGCATGTCTGGCATCCCGCATCCCTTACGGGGAGAAGATCACCGTGGAAAAGCTGAACGCTATCTACAAGGCAGAGCTGTTCCTGCGGGAAAAGGGCTTCGCCCAGGTGCGCATCCGACATCACGGAGACGTGGCGCGGATAGAAGTACTCCCGGAGGACAGGAGCCGGTTTTTTGATGCAGCATTTATGGATGAAATCAACGAAGGCATTCAGAACTGCGGCTTCAAATTCGCCGCTCTGGATTTAGGCGGCTACAAAATGGGCAGCCTCAACGAAACAGTCGGACCGGAAGGCTCCGAATAAGGGCACTTCTGTAAGACCGAGGGAAGAAAGCTTTATAAGTTCGGGGAAACATCTGTACGCCCAGGAAAAAGGAAAAGATGGATAAAATGAGCGAAAACAAAAAATCTGATATGAAATTCCATATGAATGATACGAACAGAACCTACGATTTTGACGATCTGCTGGAGATCATCGCCCGCCTCCGTGCGCCGGACGGCTGCCTCTGGGACATCAAACAGACCCACGAAAGCCTGAAGGAATGCCTGGTAGAAGAATCGGGCGAAGTGATAGACGCCATCGACAAGAAAGACGATGATAACCTTTGCGAGGAGCTGGGCGACCTGCTGCTGCAGGTGGTGATGCACGCCCAGATCGCCGCCGAAGAAGGCAGATTTACCATGGCGGACGTGATCCAGGGCGTTTCCGCTAAAATGATCCGCCGCCATCCACACGTTTTCGGGGATGCCAAAGCAGGCTCACCTAAGGAGAGCCTGGCTCTCTGGGAAGAGATCAAGCGCCGGGAGAAAGAAAACGAACCGGGCAAAAACTAACGAACAAAAAAGATGGGAGGGCACGAAAATCGCTTATTTGCGATACGCAGCCGCTCCCGTTTTTTGATTCCTACTCTGCCCGCTACTCGTCGTCCTCGATTTCCACCGTCAACAGCCTTTCCCCGTCGATGCCGATGTCAGCAACGATTATCTCGCCGCAGTATGGCAGTGCAAATTCTTTGAGATGGACCGGTTTCCTGGCGTGGAAGGTAATGGTGTAGTCAGCCTTTACACTGCTGGGATCCAGCCGTTTCTCACTGACAAGATCTCCGCTCATGCCCGACGGGATATCCAGCGCGAAGACCACCGCCCCTTCTTTTCCTTCTTTACCTTCGGAATGTTTGTTGATGTAAATGGCTGCCTTCAGCCCGTTGCTTTCCAGCTTGCTGCGAAATCCGGTGCCGTAGATGGCATCCACTATGATGTCCGGCGTTTCTCTCAGCTCCATCAACGCTCTGTCGTTGCGGCTCATATCCAGGACCCTTACGGGAAGCTCCTTCAAAAGCCCGAAGTTGGTAATGGCGTCAGGTGTGGTCGGCTCTCCGTCCACCAGAATGACCGTCGCCTTGTAGCCTCTTTCCACGAGAAGCCGAGCCACCACGAACCCGTCTCCACCGTTGTTACCTTTGCCGCAAAACAGAAATACTTTTATATCGTCATTAGCCGATTTGATTGAATTTTCAAGGTGTTTCTCGAAGATTGCTTCCTGTCCGGCGGGAAGCTGCGTCATGATTTTCTCCGCCGCCTTCTTGTATTCAGCCGCTTGTTCTTTCTTCTTATCCTCAATGTCCGCGGCCCGGTAGGCCATTTTCTCCACGATGGTTTCCGTGGCGCAAGTGCCCGCGTTTTCCATCATCTGATAATACGAAAGCCCGTCTCTGTCGGCTCGCTGCTCCAGAATCTTCATCTGCCCGCAGGTTATGAAATCTTTCCTGTTCTTCTTCATGGCACACCTCCATTGCTGCTCCTGCTGCTCCATCACGCTGTTCACGTAACCCCATCGCATTGGTCACGCTACCCCATCGCGTTATTTCATCACGCTCAAGTCCAGCCCTTCATAGTCCTTCAAAAATTCCGCCATCCGTTCCTTGATCTCACTACACCCGCCCGCTTCATCGGAAGCCATGTTCATAGGCAGGATAGGGTCGTGCAAAGATTTTCTCAAAAGGCACCAGCCCTTGGGAAAGTTGATGCGTACCCCTTCGTAGTTGGGTTCTTCCATGGAAAGGTCTTCCGCTCCTTCTGCAAAAATCTTTAGGTCTTCCAGCACTTTTTCTCCGTAAGCACCAAAGTCTTCGCAGGTCACGGGGATCCTGATTTCTTTCTCATCGGCAGGCTCCCGCAGCTTTTCTATCACGCTGTCCAGGGTCTTGCCCTCTGCCTTCAGCCGTGCCGCCTTGATGACGATCTTCGTCGCCAGATAAGCCCCGTCGTCCAGGAAAAAGTTCTCTTTCAGGGCGGCATGCCCGGAAGTCTCTATCGCCAATTGGCAATCTATCCCCTGCTCATTCAGTTCCTTGGCTTTGTTGATGACGTTCTTATATCCACGCTTGAAGCGCAGGTGTTTCAGTTTAAGATCGCCCTCCAGAAACTCGGTCAGTTGGCGGCTGGTGATGCTGTCGGTGACCACCGTGGTCCCCGGATGATCCTCTGCGATGAGCGCCGCAGCCATTGCCACGATGCCGTTTCTGGCTATTTCCCTGCCCCGTCCGTCCACGGCTGCCGACCGGTCCACGTCCGTATCGAAGATGATGCCGAAATCTGCGCCCTTGGAAAGCACCTGCATGGAAATGGCATTCATGGCGTCCTTATCCTCCGGGTTCGGCGCATGGTTGGAAAACATACCGTCCGGCTCCAGATACTGGCTGGCTGATATGTCAGCGCCTAAAGGCTTAAGAACTTCTTTTGCAAAAAATCCGCCGCCGCCGTTGCCCGCGTCCACTACTATCTTCATGCCCGCCAGGGGCTTTTCTCCCGCTCCCGCACCGTCCAGGATCAACTGTTTGAGATGGTCGCAGTAAGGCGTCATCAGGTCTGCCTTCTCCGCTTCAAAGACCCGCTTGCCCAGGCGCAGCACCGAGCCGTCTTTGTTGCCCGGCTCCCCCAGATGGGTCATGCCTGCACTTTCCTCCTCGGCGTAGGCCAGAATCTGCGAAATGTCCTTCTTGTCCAGGCCGCCCTCAGCCGTGAAGAATTTGAAGCCGTTCCTGTTGTATGGCAGGTGGCTGGCGGTGATCATGACCGTCCCGTCGCATCGAAATTCCGGGAATCTTGTTGCCATGAACATGGCAGGCGTGGATGCCAGCCCGCAGTCGTATACCTTGACGCCGTAAGGCCCGAAGCCATCCATGAGCCCGTCCAGCAAAAGCTTTCCGGAAACCCGTGGGTCCCTGCCGATGGCGAGTGTTAAGTCTTGAGGGTCCTTGCCCAGCTTTTTGCAAAGCCAGATGAGGAAGCCTTCGGCGATGTCTGCCGCTTCCTCCGGTCTTAAATTGGGCAGCTCTCCGGGCACCCCCGTAATAGCTATCCCGCGAATATCGCTGCCGTTCTGCAGCTTCTTGTAGTTTTTCATATCCAGCCCCCGAAAAATTTTATCCTATGCGTTTATTATACCACGACCTACCTTTGAAGGTAGAATGGCGGGAGTGATTCAATAAACGCATCCTTTTGACTATAGATCCTATGCGTTTATTATACGATAAAGGAGCCTTTCTTAAAAGGGTTTATTTTACAGTCCGGTATGGA
>JAUNBU010000127.1 GCA_030526925.1 Bacillota bacterium
ATCAGTGGTATCCTCATTCTTTGTCCTCCAATTATTTATCCTCCAGACAGGCGATTCCCGGCAGCTCCTTGCCTTCGAGAAATTCCAAAGATGCTCCGCCGCCTGTGGAAATATGGGTCATTTTGTCTGCCAGACCGAACTGCTCTACGGCAGCAGCAGAATCTCCGCCTCCGATGATGGTAACAGCGTCGCTCTCTGCCAACGCTTCGGCAATTGCCTTGGTCCCTTCCGCAAAGGCAGGCATTTCGAAGACGCCTGCAGGACCGTTCCATACTATGGTCCCCGCTTTAGCGATGGCTTCTTGGTAAAGCCTGATTGTCTTAGGTCCTATATCCATCCCCATCATATCCTTAGGCATGGTATCGCTGTTGAAGACAGCCTTTTCACTGTCCGGCGCAAACTCCCGAGCGCACACCGTGTCCACCGGAAGCATCATCTCGACGCCCGAATCCATTGCCTTTTCCATGAGGGTCTTAGCCAGCTTGATGCTTTCCTCGTCCAGGATGGATGTTCCGATCTGATAGCCTATTGCCTTAAAAAACGTATAGCTCATGCCTCCGCCTATGATCAGCGTGTCCACCTTCTTCAGGAGGTTCTCGATCACAGGAATCTTGTCCCCCACCTTGGCTCCACCCATGATGGCAACGAATGGTCGTTTGGGATCTTCCAGCGCATCTCCCAGGAATTTGACTTCCTTCTCAATGAGAAATCCGGATACGCTTGGCATATAGCCAGCCAGTCCCGCCGTGGAGCAGTGAGCTCTGTGAGCCGTCCCGAAAGCGTCGTTTACGAAGATTTCTCCCAGAGAAGCAAGCTGCCCGGTGAAAGGCTCTTCGTTCTTGGTTTCTTCCGATCTGTATCGTACGTTTTCCAGCAGCATCACCTGTCCCGGCTCAAGCGCTTCGGCAGAAGCCTTGACATGATCGTCTACCACCTGATCCGATGGTGTGAAGATCACTTCTCTTCCCAGAAGCTGTGAAAGCCTGTCCGCCACCGGCTTCAGAGAAAACTCCGGCTTGGCTTCGCCCTTAGGTCTTCCCATATGGGACATGAGGATGACAGCCGCCTGATTTTCCATCAGGTATTCGATGGTAGGCAGCGCCGATGTGATCCTGATATCGTCGGTGATCTCTCCATCCTGCATGGGTACGTTGAAATCGCATCTTACAAGAACTTTTTTTCCCTTTACATCAATATCTCTAACCGTCTTCTTCATTTGCAAGTCCTCTCTATGATTTTTAGATTTAATCTCATTATTTATGATCCACACTGTGCATGTGTTTTATAAGCTCCAGCACCTTAGTGGAATATCCGTATTCGTTATCGTAGAATGCGATAAGCTTGAAGAATCTGTCGTTCAGCTGGATACCTTCTCTGGCGTCAAAAATGGAAGTATGAGGATCTCCGATGAAGTCACAGGATACGACTTCGTCGTCCACGTATTCGATAACCCCCTTCATTTCGCCTTCTGATGCTTCTTTGATCTTTCTGCAGATTTCTTCATAGCTTGCGGAATTCTTAAGCTGGATGTTCAGGTCGATGACCGAAACATCGTTGGTAGGAACGCGATAAGAGATTCCCGTCATTTTTCCTACGAGAGACGGGATAACAAGACCTACTGCCTTAGCTGCTCCCGTGGTGGACGGGATGATATTGCCGAATGCGGATCTCCCCGTTCTCCAGTCCTTCAGCGATCTGGCATCTACAACCTTCTGCTTGGCCGTAGCTGCGTGGATGGTAGACATGAGACCCTGCTCGATTCCCCAGTTGTCTTCTACTACCTTGGCAAGAGGCGCCAGACAGTTGGTGGTGCAGGATGCGTTGGAAACCACATCCATGTCCTTGGTATACGTCTTATGGTTGACTCCCATTACGAATGTCGGCGTTGTCTTGTCCTTGGCAGGCGCTGTGATGATGACCTTCTTTGCGCCCTGATTGATATGAACCATGGCTTTTTCCGTCGTGTTGTAGGCTCCGGTGCCCTCTACGATGTACTCAGCACCGCACTTGCTCCACGGAATATTTGCCGCATCGCTCTCGCTGTAAACAGGGACCTTCTTGCCGTCTATGATCAATCCCTCATCATCATATCCAAGCTCCTTTGGAAAACGACCAAATACCGTATCGTACTTCAGCATGTAAACCATGTATTCCTTGTCAGCGTTACGAACGTTGATGCCTGCGATCTCGATTTCAGGCATGTCCATTGCTGCACGAATCACAACACGAGAAATACGACCAAACCCGCTCACTCCGATTTTAATTGCCATTTTAGATTCCTCCTAAAAACATATTAAACAATATTTTATGATTATCCCTTGCCGGGTTAATACCTTCTTCTTTTGGACGAGGAAAGGATATTCATCTCATCCCTGTATTTAGCTACGGTCCTTCTGGAAATACTTATGCCTTTGTCCTTGAGCATTTCCACCATCTCCTGATCGCTGCAAGGAGATTTAGGATCCTCCGCATCAACTATTTCCTTTATGAATTCCTTGATGCTGTTGGAGGATATGCCCTCTCCGTGGCTTCCCGAAACGCCGGCGGAGAAAAAGTATTTTATCTCAAAGACTCCCCTCGGACTCTGTAGATATTTGCCATTGATAGACCTGGAAACTGTGGATTCATGGATCCCCACTTCCTCGGCTATATCCTTCAGTGTAAGGGTCCTCAGATATTTGCTGCCTTTATCGAAAAAGTCTTTCTGGTATTTTACAACTGCCGTGACCACATTATATATGGTCTGCTTACGCTGTTCGATGCTCTTGATGAGCCACATAGCGGAATTGACTCTATCGGACAGATATTTGGAAAGCTTGTCGTCGGATTCTGCCTGATGCAGCAGTTTCTGATAGTAAGAGCTTACCATGAGCCGCGGCGTACTGCTGTCGTTGATGATAACTACGTAGTCGTCGTCCACCCGCTCCACTATCACGTCCGGCACTATGTATTTGGTGTCCATCTGGGAAACGAATTGCCTTCCCGGCTTCGGCTCAAGAGTCCTGATGATATCGCTCATTCCCTGAACGTCCTTGACGGAAATGCCCATATCCTTGGCGATGACGCTGAGCCTGTTGTTGGCAAGATCCTCCAGATGCTCCTGTATCACCTGCTCAAAAACATCGGTCAGCTGTCCCTTTTGCTTCAGCTGTATCAAGAGGCACTCGTTTAGGCTTCTGGCTCCCACACCCACGGGATCGAAGGTGTGGATTATATCCAGCACTTCGCAGACCTTTTCTTCAGGCGCTCCGGTGGCTCCGGCGATCTCCTCTACGGTAGAGGTCATGTATCCGTTTTCATCTAAAGATTCGATGATGTATTTTCCTACTCTCCTGCACCCTTTCTTAGTGGCTGCGAATTGCAGCTGGAACATGAGATGCTCCGGAAGCGTCACATCCGAGGTCACGTACTGCTCGTAAGTATTGGTCTTCTCTTCACCGCTCTTGTCTTCCCACTGCTTGTAGCTGATATCATCATATTGCCTGTCCTTGATGTATTCCTTCCAGTCAAAATCCTCATCCTTATCGGACTTCTTCTCCGGCTCCGCCTTGGCTTCATGATCCTCGCCGAAGGATTCGCTGTGGTCCCGGTTCTCGCCGCTGCCTTCGCTGCTGCTTTCCGAGGCAGCCTGCTCCAGGACAGGGTTAACAAGAAGCTGCTCCTGTACATAGGCATCCAGCTCCTGTGTGTTGAACTGAAGGATCTGGATCGCCTGGATCAGCTCCGGGGTCATGACCAGCTTCTGGGCTTGTTCAATTGTCAAATCATAACCAAGCTTCATACTCATCTTTTGAATACCTCAATTAAATATTATACCACACAGCAAATATTTTGCCAGTCCTTTGACCAGTTTCTTTCTTTCATATTTACGTTCATATTTATATCGTATTCATCCCACTATTCATCTCATTTTAAGTTAGGAAACCCCAACTGCCGCAGGGCTTCAAAGAGAACGATGTTGGCTGAATTGGAAAGGTTCAAAGACCGCAGGCGCGTGTCTTCGCTCATGGGAATACGGATGGTCTTATCTCTGTTGTCTTCTATCACCTCCTGCGGAAGGCCTGCCGTTTCCCTGCCGAAGAGCAGCATGTCCCCGTCCCGGAATTTTACATCCGCGTAAAGTGTCCTTCCCTTGGTGGTAGCGAGAAACATGCGTCTGCCCTTGTACTTTTCCATGAAGCTTTCCAGGCTCTCGTGGACCTCCAGCTTTACGAAAGGCCAGTAGTCCAGCCCTGCCCTCTTTAGGCTCTTATCGTCTATGGAAAATCCCAGAGGCTTGACAAGATGAAGCGTTGCTCCGGTGGCGGCGCAGCTTCTGGCAATGTTTCCTGTGTTGGGCGGTATTTCCGGATTAACAAGTACGATATGGATCGCCATTTTTTCCTCGCTTTCATCTGGCTATATGCGTATATGCGGTTTGCTCTGTCTTTTTATCGCATCCACTATATATTGTACGGCTTGCCGGCGAAAAGTCAACACACGAACCTGCGGCTCTAACCGACCACAATCCGCAAAAACAAAAAACTGAAGACAAAAATGGAAGTTTGTTATATAATTCAGTAAGTAATGGAAAAATGATTATAGAAATACTATTTACTTACGGAGGTCACACCAATGAAAACGATAAAAATCGGACTACTGGGTCTTGGCAACATCGGGACCGGAACCTACAAGACGCTGGAAATGAACAGAAAAGAAATCGAATCCACTCTGGGAACCGGTGTGGAAATCACGAAGATCCTGGAAAAAGACATAGACAGAGACAGAGGGATCACAGTTCCCCTGGAGAAGTTCACTTCGGATCCCGAGGAGATATTCAAGGATCCTGAAATAGACATCGTCATCGAGCTTTTAGGCGGGATCGAACCGGCAACCGGTTTCATGCTTTCTGCGCTGAAAAGCGGCAAGCACGTAGTCACAGCCAACAAGGCTGCCGTAGCTGCCAACTACCATGCACTGACCGATGCGGCAAAGGAGAACAACGTATTCCTCAAGTTCGAAGCCAGCGTAGGCGGCGGCATCCCGATTTTAGGAACCCTGGACGGTCCGCTGCGTGCCAATAAATTCGAAGAGATCCTCGGCATTTTAAATGGGACAACCAACTACATCCTGACCATGATGACCAACGAAGGTCTGGACTACGAAACAGTCCTCAAAGATGCGCAGGCTCAAGGATTCGCAGAGGCAGATCCTACCGCCGATGTTGAAGGAATCGACGCAGCCAACAAGCTGACCATCCTCATGGCGCTCATGTTCGGTAAATACGTGGCTCCGGAGGACATCCCGACTACCGGCATCAGCCACATCACAAAGAAGGAAATCGACGAGGCGGCTGCCAACGGATGCAAGATCAAGCTGATCGCCCACGCCACGAAAAAAGAGGACGGCACCATCGAATACGAAGTTCGTCCTATGCACATCAGCGCCACCCATCCTCTGGCAAACATCAACAAGGAGTTCAACGCCGTTTTCGTAAAGGGCAATGCAGTCGGCGATTTGATGTTTTACGGCAAGGGCGCAGGTCCGCTGCCGACGGGAAGCGCCGTTATGGGAGATGTGATGGAAATCGCCAAGACGATTTTGAAATAGTTTAGTATAGACGAAGAAGATAGAATCAATACAGGAGGATCTAAATGACTTTATTTGAACAATGGAAAGATTTGATCGAAAATCAGACAGAAGAAACCTTTCAGGATTTCTGGGAGGAATACAGCAGCGCAGAGACGAAGATCTACAACGATATCCTGGATCACCCTGCGGAAAAGCTGACGGGCACTCTGGGCGAGCTGGCAGAAAAGTACGAAGTACGACCTGTGATTTTCATGGGATTTCTGGACGGGATCAATGAAAGTTTGAAAAAGGGCAACGACTTTGAGTCCTTTGACGAAAGCTCGCAGGTGGAGATACTGATCGATCCGGAAAAGCTGTTCTACAATATGCTGGCTGCCGATGCGGATTATCTCTACGGACTGCCTCAGTGGGAGGATGTCCTGGGCGAAGAAAAGATGACGGAGATCGCCAAGGCCTACAAGAAGTCCAAGACGGTTGTCAAGGGCAAGAAGATCGGGCGCAACGAGCCATGCCCATGCGGCAGCGGCAAAAAATACAAGCACTGCTGCGGCCGATCGTAAAGACAGCGGTAAGCAGTACAGGCACTGCTGTGG
>JAUNBU010000128.1:0-1267 GCA_030526925.1 Bacillota bacterium
CAGCAGCTTGTTTCTGATCTCTGCCTCGATGATTGCCGAATGGATCCCACCGTCCTCAGTGTCGTAAGTGACGATCAGGTTTTTCCACGGCACGATCCCCATCTTTTCGTACATGGTAAGCTTCCATTTGTTTCGCTTTCGGTAGCGGGGGTCTGCCATCATCCCGCAATGCTCCCAGTAAAACAGTCGCCGTCTTGCCTTTATGATAAAGTCCGGGCTGAACACGTAATTCTCATAGCCGATCAGCTGTTCATATCGGTAAGGCAGGTTGTAGGCGTCCAGTTTTTCGGCGATGATCAGCTCTGATTTGCTTCGGACGCGAAGCCCTCTTCCCGTGATGTGTATCTTTTCATGCTCCCTGTCCGTGTTTCTGGGGTATTCTTCCGTCACCCATTTATCGTCTGCTGATTTCTCAGGGAAAAGCCATTCTTCCGGCAGCTGTCGGTATGATTTCGGCAACTGCCGCAGGACATCTTGGGGCAATGGCTCCTGGTAGTTCTCTAGGAAACGTTCCAGCTTGCTCGTGGCTATGGTCAGTTGTTTCGTGGAAAGCTCCAGGTATTTCTTTCTGGCCAATTGCTTTACTAAGCGTTCATCCTTGGTGATACCTTTTACCCGGTATTGTCCGTCTGGCTGAAACGGCGGAAGGATTTGAATGTAGTTCACTCTATTTTCTCTCATGCGTACAGTCAAATGACCTGGCGGCATGGCTTTTAGTTCTTTCTGTTGTTCTTTTAGCTGTGTCTGATACTCTTGAAGCAGCGTGTTTAAATATACATTCCCTGTTTTCATCTCTAAACCCCCTTAAATGACGCAAATTTTTATTTTTAGAAGAAAATTTGCGCCTTTTTGGGGCTAAAACAGACTACATAAAGGCGCTCCCTCGCAGTCGCCCTATCCCTGATTGCCTTCGTATGAATAATTATGCAGCAATTCTGCTCTTCGCCTTGTTTTTGCGTATAATTATTCATACTTGATCTTTGAATTAATAGTCAAATGACGCAAATTTATTTTGATATTTACAAGTTTACGTCATTTCCCATTATTTGTCAATAGATTATTGTTAAATAATTTAAAAATTTACATTTAAATCCTTTTTTGATTTCAGCAGAAGTGGCACTAAGTATGCTGCATCAGTCATTGGGCTGAAATGCAGTGAAAACACAGGCGTTTGAAGGCAAAAGGAGCGGGCTATCGCCCCGCCCCTCTCGCTTCGTTCTTTTCTCGTTCTTCTATCGTTCGTCTCTAAAATCATTTTATACTTGTG
>JAUNBU010000128.1:1367-4032 GCA_030526925.1 Bacillota bacterium
GCAAGCACTGCTCCGCACCCTACAGGTCGCCTCTTCTTCTCATGGCTTCTTCTGCCAGGAAGGTGGCTACGTCGATACCGTGGGAGTCACGGCCGAAGCCCTCATCGATTCCGGTGTTTCTGGCTTCCTCAGGGACTACCTGGGTGCCGCCGGCTGCGATGATTACCTTATCGCGGATACCTTTTTCGATGGCAAGCTCATTGATGCGCTTCATGTTCTTGTAGTGGACGTTATCGTGGGAAATGATGGTGGATGCCAGGATCGCATCAGCGTTCAGCTCAACGGCTGCGTCAACCAGCTTTTCCACAGGAACGGAGGTGCCCAGGTATTCTACCTTGATGCCCCATTTCTCGATACCGCCGTGCTTGATGTTGATGATCTCACGCAGTCCTACCGAGTGTTCGTCTTCACCTACGGTTCCGCAGACAACCTGCATCGGATGTTCGCTGAATTCCTTGAACAGGGTGTCATCATCCAGGTGATGCGGTTCAGGCGGGATCTCCAGGTTGTTAGGGTCAACGTCAAATGTTACCTTACCCTTCATCTCGATCCTGGTACCTTCTGCATCTTGAAGCACTTCCTTACTGATTACTTCCGGATCCTCCAGCCCCAACTTATTGCCTATCTCAAGGGCTGTGGCTTCGGCTGCTCTCACGTGGGTCGGGATGCACATGGTGATCATGATCGTTCCGTCTGCACACCATTCCATTTCAGGCTTGATAGCTTCGCCATCCAGGTACTTGGCAACCTTCTCGAATCTTCTGTCTACGCAGTCTTCCTCGTCCAGCTCGTCGATGAAGACGATCTTGTCTCTGTCTTCAAAAGTACATCCGCCGATGAGGGCTGCAGGATCAGCCGGGTCGCCGCCGTACTGCTCCACGTTGTTGTATCCGAAGTGGGCCGTTACAGGCGCCATGTAGTCGTCTTCTCTTTCGAAGATATAGCCATAGCCTATGCCGCCTTCGATTTTTCTGGCGATACCGTCACCGTTTCTTTCAGGATATTCAGCTGAGTCTACGAAAAAGCCTTCCTGCACTGCCTGGAAGTATCCGCCGACTTCCACGATTTCCTCCATGAACAGGCAAGCTCTTTCCTTGATTTCTCTCGCCTTGTCTCGCAGCGGACCGTCCTTCTTCAGCTCTACCATTTCCATCAGTCCGTCCAGACCTACCAAAGTCTGCTTAGCATTGTCACAGGCTTCGATGTTGTAAATGTGCCAAGGCACGTTTCTACCTTCGTCCGGCGTGATGGTAGACTGGATGTCTGCTCTTGTAAGCTTGGAAATCAGCATGTTGAGCACGTGCGTTACCGTCGCTTCTCTTGCGGAGGAGCAGATGTACTTGGTATTTTGCTGTGCTCTCATCTTGTATCTGTCGCAAATGTCACGGAGCGCTACTGCGTACGGCAGGTCCATGTAAACGCTTGGCGCCGGCGTTGCTGTCGGCGGTACGGTAGACAAGCTGATGTTTTCCGGCTTAATGCCTACCTTCTCGGAAAAGAGTGCGTTGATGGCGTGCTGTACGATCAGCTCCGGCATAACTTTCCATGCTTCTCTGGCTGTTGCGTTGGCGTTATGAGCGCCGTCGATCTGCAAAATATCCGCCCATGCCAGTACTTTCTTGGATTCGCAGGCGTCTACGAAGGAACGGACGCAGTTGATATCTCTGTATAGTACGTTGTACTGCGGGTCCTGGTGGGCACCGTTGATGCCTTCTTCTGCAAACATAACTGCTACGTCAGGTCCGGCAACACCGGAAACGTAGGAGTGATAGTTGATCGGACGACCAACTTCGTCTTCGATGATGTCCAAAGCTTTTCTCTGGGCTCTCACCTGTTTTCTGGTAATCGGAACGCCGCCGATTCCCTGTGGTGTTCCTTCCATAAGTCCATCGATGTGGGACTGTCCCATGTGACGGATAACCATGATATGGTCTGCGCCGTGCCATGCTGCCATTCTCATTCTTCGGATGTCGTCTTCAAAACGTCCGGATGCGATCTCCGTGGTGATCACGGCATCCGGCTGCGGGTCGATGTCGCCGAAGTATTTGGCAGGCGGCAGGCCTACGCTGTTTTTCAAAGGCTCGGAGCAATCATGGTATTCAAAAGGTCCCATGTGCAGATCGTCCACATGCTTTCTCCAGGTCCAGCCTTTTCTTCTCGGTTTATATTGATCTAAATCTTTCAGGATATTTCTGACATCCAACTTCTCGTTGGGCTGTAATTTGATATCTGCCATCTTATTTACCTCCCTTGAACATCGCCGTTACTTCGTCCCATCCTTCGCCTTTTGCCAGAAGCTCGCTGGCTTCTCTGATGGAAATGTTTCTGGCTTTGGATAATTTGTAAACCACATGTCCTGCTCCGTGACCCATCAGGCCTCTGTCCATGCAGCCTTCTACGATTTTCTGCGTATCAAGGGATGATACTCCCATTCGCAAAAGGACAGCTCTCTCTACGGACGGGGTGGTGTTTTTTCTTCCCAGTTCAAGAAGCGGGTCAACGACCTGGGATGTCAGCTCCCAAAATCTGTTGTACAATTCTTCGTCAGTCAGATTCGCAATGTGCTGTCTGCGCTGCGCGAAATCATCTGCTCTTTTCATCCTTTTTCCTCCTTAACTTCTCTGCTGCATCATCTGTAAAATCCGGGGCGGCGGGCCTGCTCAGG
>JAUNBU010000128.1:4132-5984 GCA_030526925.1 Bacillota bacterium
TACAGCGTTGCTTTTACTTCTTCTACGGCTTTCTTAACCCATTCGATGTCTTTCTTGGTTTCTTCTGCCAGGTATTTGTAATCGTCTTCCGTCGGCTCCATGGTGTACTTTCTCAGGTTGCCCTTGATGAGGGACTTCTTCTGCCTGTCAAGATCCATGTCGGTCGCCTTGATGAGAGACGGGTGAGACGGAATGATAACGCTCTTGCCCGGAACCTCATCCTTCGGGTCGCCGATGCGTACTTCAATGCCGTTGTCCTTTGCAAAGGAAAGCTGCGGCTGTACGTGTTTGCCGGCTCCTGTGTATTCCGTTTCCTGTACGACGATCA
The DNA here is from genome assembly GCA_030526925.1 of Bacillota bacterium. GTDB lineage: Bacteria > Bacillota > Clostridia > Peptostreptococcales > Anaerovoracaceae > Lentihominibacter. The sequence continues at coordinate 4,461 of JAUNBU010000128.1, forward strand.
TCTGATCCTGGTCCATTTCCTGTGCCAGTGCAAAGGCTGCAGCCAGTGACGTGTTGCCGGCAGGGCCTTTTTCCATGCCCTCCAAAGTTGCCAGGCATTCGGTGATGTAGAACACATCTCCCTGGGTGATGGTCACATAACGGTCCATGTAGCGCAAAGGTCTTGCGGCTGATCTCGGCACGTCGGAATGGTCCGGGTCAACTGCATAAGGTACGCCGAATCCTGTATGTCCCGTTGTGCAGGACTTGAGGTTGAATGCCTTGTCGGACGCCATGTGGAGCCCTGTCAAGTCGATGGATGCGCCGATGACCTTGGTGTTGGTAGCGCCTGCCTTGATGAGACCTCTGGCAGTACCGGTCAGATTGCCGCCGCCTGCGTTGGTGCAGACTACCACATCCGGATCCTTGCCGTATCTTTCTCTGAACTGCATGGAGATCTCATAGCCGAGAGTTTCCACGCCGGCGATTCCGAACGGTGTGTAAAGGGATGCGTTGAAGTATCCCGTTTCTTCCAGCAGGAGGATGAACTTATAGAAAAGCTCCGGTCCTACGGAAAGCTGTACGACCTCTGCACCCAGAGCTTCGCACTTACGTGCCTTTTCCACGATCTCAGGCTGCCCTATGCCTTTGGAGTCGTAGCATTCCTGAACGATTATGCACTTGAGCCCTGCGATGGCCGCCTGGGAAGCTACTGCGGAACCGTAGTTGCCGGAGGTCGCGGCGATAACGCCTTTGTAGCCCAATCTCTTAGCGTGATAAACTGCGTTGGCGGCTCTTCTTGCCTTGAAGCTGCCGGACGGGTTGCACGCCTCGTCTTTTACAAAAATGCGGGCGCCTTTTCCTTCAGGGGCGCAGGCTCTTGCCAGAGCTGTCAGGTTCTTCAGTTCAAGAACCGGCGTGTTGCCAACGCCTACGCTGTACTGGATCTTTTGCATTTCTTCCAGGGTGTAGCCTGTTTCGCGCATCATTCTCTCGTAGTCGAATGCCATGGAGCCGGATTCGAACTGGGAGTAGTCAATGGAAAGGGCTGCGTTCATCACTTGGTTCTTTCTGCCCATTACGCTGTCATAATCCTGAGGTAACTTTGCCATTATTTCTCACCTCCAAATACGATTTCTCGGACCTGCTTGTCGATTGCCAGCAGTTCCGGGATGCACTTTCCGAAGTCGTGGGTATAATATGGGTTTACCTCGATCAAGGTTCCGGTTTCACGCCTTCCGTTTACTGATTCGATTTCGACTTCGTCTCCGATTTCGGCATCTGCCAGGAGGAAGCCTTTGGTCCACATTTCCAGCGGAACCTGCTGTGTATCTTCCGGAAGCTTGCCTGTTCGCTCTTTGGCTTCCAGAATGATCTTATGGATTCTCACCCATTCGCCTTTCTTTACCATGTTGATTCTCCTTTTTATGATCTGCTTATGATCTGCCCAAATCTCGTTTGGGCTTTCCTGTCTGTTAAGTTGAGGCACGCTCAGTTCCTGTGCAGGTGCCAAGGGTGCCTCATTTGTTTTTCGTTGGGGTTGTTG
>JAUNBU010000129.1 GCA_030526925.1 Bacillota bacterium
TATCCTAATGCGATGGGGATCCCGTCCTTTGTTCCCCGTTTAAAGTCCATTGATGTATCGTTCCTTTCTCGTGTGATGTAGGCGATTGGTGCAGGTGGATATAGGCAGCCAGAAAGCCTTTGATTTTTTCCTGCCAATCGTATATACTCTACTGTATCATAAGTAAAATGAATTGACAAAAGGTTATTGAAAGAATAAGGGAAGACTATGAAATTATTGATCCTCTACTGGGGCTTTTTGATCGTCGGCTACGTTGTGGCGTCCAAGCTCCGATATAAGGCGGCTGCCTTCGGGTTTATACCTAAGGCGATGATGGCGGCGATTTATATTCTGGTGCTGATCATGGGATTGCGGATGGGCGTCAACGAACAGGTCACATCCAACCTTGGAAGCATCGGTCTGCAGTCGCTGGTGATCACCATACTGACCGTTGCCGGCAGCATGCTGGCGATTTTTGGTGTGCGAAAGCTTTTGAAAATAGACCGATACGGAAGTCCTGTCGTTGAATCGGCTATCGATCAGGATGAGGACAAAGAGGTTGATGCATCCTCGGAGGAAGGAACGCAGGAGGAAAAGAGCAATTTGGATATCACCAGTACGCTGGTCATTCTGATCCTTGTGGTGGTGGGAATGCTGACGGGCTGCCTGGTGATCGCAAGGTATATGCAGGAAATTTTGCCTGCCTTTGATGCGGTGACAAATCTGGCGCTTGTAGTGTTCCTGTGTGTTTTGCTCCTCCTTGTCGGTTTTGATCTGGGGCTGTCGGGAACTGTGGCTGCCAATATCAAATCGGTCGGTGTAAAGGCCTTCGCCTTTCCGGTAGCCGCTGTTGCAGGGACACTTGTGATGGGTGTGATCTCCGGGTGGTTTTTCGGGTTTTCCGTAAGAGAGGGGCTTGCTATCAGCGCAGGCTTTGGCTGGTATACTTACGCTCCGGCGATAATCTCTTCCGCCGGGGCGCAATATGCGGTTGCCGGCGCTGTGGCGTTTATGTACAACGTGATCAGGGAAACGGCTGGGATAATTTTGATCCCGATTTTCGCCAAAAGATTCGGATACCTGGAAGCTACCGGGATCCCCGGTGTAGCTGCCATGGATATGTGTATGCCGATCGTAGAGCGTTCCTGCCGCCCCGATACGGTCGTTTACTCCTTTGCAACGGGTTTACTGATGTGCATCACCACGTCTTTGCTGGTTCCGCTGGTAATGGGAGCCTAGATCATTTGAGCAGGTCGATGGTCGGCTTCACGCCATATGCTGTTTTGAGAGATTCGTATTCTTCAGAAGCTTTTTTCATGGCGCTTTCATTGGGCTTTTCAGAGAGTACAGCTTTGATCATGATGTTTTTAGCCGTGTGCTCCAGAGAAGTAAATTCCATCATGCTCACCTGGTATCCGGCGGTCTCCAATTTCAATCCTCTCAGTCCATCGGTCAGCAATTCTGTGAACTTGTCCTTGATTATACCGTGCTTCAGCATGGGAGCCAGAGTCTCATTTTTAATTTGAGAAAACAGCTCGTGCTGGCAGCATGGGACCGATAAAATAACCTTGCTGTGCCATTTGACAGCGTTGATCAGGGCGAAATCCGTTGCCGTATCGCAGGCGTGGAGTGTCACCACCATATCGGCGCCATCGCTTTCGTAATCGGCAATGTCTCCCAGAACGAACTTCAGATGTTGGTAGCCTAATTCGGATGCGATGTCATTGCAGAATCGGATCACATCTTCCTTCAGATCCAGTCCTATGATCTCTACATCGCGACCTTTCATCAGATGCAGGTAGTGATACAGGGCAAAGGTCAGATAGCTTTTGCCGCAGCCAAAGTCGACGATACGAAGTGTTCCTGTCTCGGGCAGATGATCGAAGGAATCGTCGGCGATCTCGAGAAACCGGTTGATCTGCCGGAACTTGGCATAGTGATTTTTGAACACTTTGCCTTCCGGGGACATGACACCCAGCTTGATGAGAAAATCGTAAGGCTTCCCGTCGGTAAGCAGGTATTGCTTCTGCCTGTCGTGTGTGAGACCCTCCAGCTGATGATGCGCCTTGCGGCGTGTTATTTTAGGTTTGTCCGGCTTGGCGGCAAGGATCTGTATCTCCTCTTCTTCTGTCAGGATGTTTACCTGTTTGAAGTCATCCTTGATGACCGACAGGGCGAAATCTATACCCTCGTAGTAGGGGATGTTCTTATGAGTCACTTTCTTTTCATAGTGATATTCCGCCTGGTACATGTATTCTCCCTTGATGCTGACGGGACGGAGGGTGATTTTTTTGTATTCGGTGGATTTTTTTCGCTTTCCGGCGAAGATGATTTTGACCGGACGGAAGCTTTCCGTAACGTCGCAGAGGACCTGTGTTATTTTTTCCATGATTTTGTTCTCCTATTGTCATTATCTTATCACAGGTCAGGATTTATGGAAAGTGGAACGAAGGAATTCTCGCCCGGAGCGCATTCTGTCAATTGAGGGCGGATTTCAGCGGGAAGCCTCCATTAAAAAGACTTCCGCTGAAACAGTCGCCGGGACGGAGACTAATATGGATCCACGAATGGTATCCCGAAGTATTCTGTCAGTCCCAGCACCAGCGTTCTGGCGATGGTCTGGATGTTGTTGATGATCCACATGGCGTCGTTGTAGTTGTCGTGATAAGCCAGCTCGATCAGGTTGGCAGGCGCTCTCGTCAATCGCAGTTCTGCCAGCGTGGTGTTGGGTACGGTGCGAACGATGTTGGGGTTGGGATAGATCACCTTCAGATTTTCCTCGAAGATGTCGGCAGCCCGTTTCCCGTCGGCGCTGGTGGCGTAGTAGTAGATGTCCGGACCCTGCAGCTGCCCTGCCAGATTTTCAGGAGAGGCGTTGGAGTGGAGCGCCAGGTGGAAGTCGTAATTGCCGGCATTGGAAAGGGCTATGGCCTGAGATAATGTATCGTTGGGGTTGTTTCTGGTGAAGCTGATCCCTGAAGCCAGCAGATAAGGTTCCATGGCGTCGGCCACCAGATTCATGTAATATTCCTCACTCCCCAGTCCGTTGATGTAGGGGTTGAATTCCTGTACGGAGGGGCTCAAAAATAGACTAGGCATAAAAATCTCCTTTTTGATTTATTCTACGCAGGAGCGATAGTTTTTGACACATCATAGTAATTGATATAAAATATATTGTCACAGCAAAACAAAGAGAAAGCAGGAATCATAATGTCAGAGAAACAAAAAATAATCAACATCGCAGTTATTGCCCATGTAGACGCAGGGAAATCCACCCTGGTAGACGCCTTCTTAAACCAGAGCGGCGTCTTTCGTGAAAACGAGCAGACGGTGGACTGCGTCATGGACAGCGACGACATAGAACGGGAAAGAGGAATCACCATCTATTCCAAGAACTGCTCCGTCATGCACGGAGACGTGAAGATCAACATCGTGGACACGCCGGGACATGCGGATTTTTCGTCGGAGGTGGAGCGTATCATCAAGACGGTGGATACGGTGATCCTTCTGGTGGACTCCAGCGAAGGACCTATGCCTCAGACCAGATTCGTCCTGAAAAAATCCCTGGAGCAGGGGATCGATCCCATACTGCTCATCAACAAAATCGACAAGAAGGATGCGCGCATCAAGGAAGTGGTGGATGAGGTCTACGAGCTGTTCATGGATCTGGAAGCCAGCGACAGACAGCTGGACTTTCCTATTCTCTATGGTATAGCCCGTCAGGGGATCGTGGTCTACGATCCGGAGGATGTGAAGGACATCCGACTTGAGGATGGAGAAAGCAAGATCGGCAAGAGCGCCAAGGGTATGAAGGGTCTGGATATCACGCCACTGTTCGATACCATCATCAAGCACTCCAAGCCTTATCCCGATCTTAACGATGAACCGTTGCAGCTGCAGGTTTCAGCGCTGGCTTACGATGACTACATCGGCAGGCTGGGTATAGGCAGGGTCACCAAGGGGATCGTAAGATCCGCAAGCACGGTAGCTGTAGCCAAAGGAGACGGGACGGTAGAACAGAGGAAGATCAACCAGGTCTTCGTATACAGAGGCTTGAAGCGGGTGGCAGTCGAGCAGGCTGAAGCCGGAGACATCGTGGTGATTTCAGGAATTGCCGACATTTCCATAGGGGAAACCATCTGCGACCCGGAAAGACCGCAGCCTCTGGAAATGATACACATAGAAGAGCCGACCCTTTCCATGTACTTTATGGTGAATAAGTCGCCCTTCGCAGGGAAAGTAGGCAAATTCGTGACCTCGCGGCATATCAGGGAAAGGCTCAACAAAGAGCTGGAGGTCAACGTAGGACTGAAGGTGGAGGATACCGATTCCACCGACGTGTTCAAAGTCTCCGGCAGAGGCGAGCTGCACCTTTCCATACTGATCGAGAACATGAGGAGGGAAGGATACGAGCTGGCGGTATCCAAGCCGGAGGTCATCATGAGACGGGACGAGCGGGGCAAGATCCTGGAGCCGGTGGAGGAAGTGGTGATTTCCGTGCCTGACGAGTATTCCGGATCTGTCATTTCCAAGCTGAATCTGCGAAAGGGCATGATGCAGGAGATGAAGAGCGAAAACGGTTATACCAATCTGGAATATCTGGTGCCCACAAGAGGACTGCTGGGATATAGAAGTGAATTTATCAACGATACGAGAGGCGAGGGCACCATGGTGCGACGGTTTGCCAAATTCGATGAATTCACGGGAGAGATACCTCAGAGGATCAACGGAGTGGCTATCGCTCAGGAAGCGGGAGTGGCTACGCCTTATGCTATATTCAGCATCAGCGAGCGTGTCCAGATGTTCATCGAGCCGGGAACAAAGGTGTACGAAGGCATGATCATCGGCATGAACGCCAGAGATGACGATATGGTGGTGAATCCGTGCAGAGCCAAAAAGGCTACCAATATGCGGGCTGCAGGAAGCGACGACAACATCAAGCTGGCACCTGCCAGAGTCTTTTCCCTGGAGGAAGCGCTGGAATTCATCAACGATGATGAACTGGTGGAGATCGTGCCCGATGATATACGATTGAGGAAGAAGTACCTGACTGATCTGGAAAGAAGAAGATCCGGCAGGAAGATCAAAACGGAGGTATAAAAGATGGACGAGGTAACTAAAGACGTGACGCAGGATGTGACCGAAGAGGTTACTCATATGGAGAAGTTTTTGCAGCACCTCACCGGGGCGGATACGCTCATAGAGGCGGGTGTGGTGCTGGTAAAGATAGCACTGCTGATCATCATAGGGCTGATCGTCATCAAGCTGGTGCTGCATATTACCAGGAAGGCGCTTAAAAAAAGCAGTGCCGATCCGGTGCTGCACACCTTTGTGATAAATGCGGTAAAGACGCTGGCGCTGCTGATACTCATAACCATGTGCCTGGGAGTTCTGGGGATTTCCATGACCACCATCATAGCTGTTGTGGGTGCTGCCGGCGCAGCTATTGCACTGGCCCTCAGGGACAGTCTTGCCAATATCGCCGGCGGTGTGATGATCATCATAACCCAGCCTTTTCACAAAGGGGATTTGATCGATGTGGGAGAGGTTTCGGGTAAGGTGGAGGATATAGATCTGTTTCTGACAACGCTTAAGACCTACGATAACAAGACCATCACCATACCTAACGGGCTGATAAATACATCGGTCCTGGTGAACCACAGCATGGAGGACAACAGGCGGGTGGACTGCACCTTCGGCATCGGCTACGACAACGATATAGCCAAGGCAAAAGAGATACTTAAAACCGTCTGCGAGTCGGACAGCAGGATCTACCGGGATCCCGAGCCGCTCATCGGTGTAGCTAATCACGGAGACAATGCTGTGATACTGGATCTTAAAGCCTGGTGCAAGACCGATGATTACTGGGATGTTAAATACTATCTGGAAGAAAACGTGAAGCTGGCATTTGATGAAAATGATATTCAGATTCCGTATCCG
>JAUNBU010000130.1 GCA_030526925.1 Bacillota bacterium
ATCGGAAACAGCCGGAAGCTTTTCGGCATCAACGATCCCCCGCACCTTTATTTCTTCTGTCAGATAAGCATCCTGGATCGCCAGAAAGCTTTCATCCATGGGCTTCGGCTGTCGTACATTCGTCAGGCTGCGAAGCAAGAGCTTTTGCTTTTCTCTGTCTGCCGGTATTTCCATGTCTCTATACTGAGGTTGCTCCGACAGCAGCTGCTGGATCAGGAACAGTCGCCGCTCATCCTGGGATTGAGGCGTTTCCTGCTTTAATGCCGAAAAAATTCGGTCCAGTGTCTGCTCCATGTCTTCTGTAAAGGCGATGGTCTTTCCCAGATTTTCCGCTGCGCCTTGAGGATAATCGCGATTGAAGCGAATCAAAGTAGCATAAGGATCGTTGTAGGTCATCTGCTCAAAAGGATAACGAATGATCCCCGGGGTGTTGAACCCTACGCCCAGCTCCAGATAGACCACCTTTTTTCCACGGATCGTGCTCAAGAACCTCTGGTACCTTTGGCTTGCCTGGTCCCAGGCTTCATCCTCCACGAAATACTGATCCGCCCGCAGATTCATGTTCATCGGTCTGCCGCAGACCGGACACTTGGGAACCAGCTCCGTGGGGATCTTTAGATCCTCGGTTCGCAGAACCATTTCCCGCACCTGCGCTTCATTGTCGTAGACCTGCTTGTGACAGCCTCGCTCGCACTGAAAAAACCGGTAATCTCCCTGGGTAGCAAAAATCCGCTCCGCAGGAAACCCTGCCTTTTCAAACTGACCGTCTACATTTGTGGTCAGCACGAAGTAATTGCGATCCCTCATCTCCCGGTACAGCTTCTTGTAAAGTGGCAAAGCGTCGATCTCGTAGCGGTTCACCAGGATTGCCTTTGCTTCGAATGCCCAGTATTCCTCCAGGCTCTCATAGGGATAAAAATCTCCGGAATACATGTCCTGAAAGCCGTACCGCTCACCGAACTCGCCCATATATTTCTGAAACCGCTCGCCGCCGAAGTCCAGCCCTGCCGCCGTGGAAAGCCCTGCGCCTGCGCCTATCACTACGGCATCTGCGGCCTCCAGCTTTTTGCATGCCCTGCGGATCCTCTTTTCAAAATTTCGTTCATCCATCATTGTTCCTGTTCCTTTCAGCTTTCTTTGATCACTTTACCTTGCGTCTGCGTTCCATCACGTTTTTTCGGTGCTGCGGTTTGCGACGGCTCCCACCGGGCAGTTCTCATAACAATTACCGCAGTGAAGACAGTGCTCCTGCAAAATCCTGTAAGGCGTTTTTTTAAGAAGTTCTCGAACGTCTCTTGACGTCTCCCTCCTTGTGAGGTTATAGTAGCATTGTAGGTTTCAAAAAAAAAGTAGGCACCTTTTTATTATGTAGGCACCTTTTTGTAACTAATGGAGGAACTCCCATGCTGACAAAAGACGAATTACCGGAATGTCCGGTAGCCACCACCGTTACTCTGATCGGAAACAAGTGGAAGCTTTTGATCATCCAAACGCTGCTTTCCGGCACCGTTCGCTTCGGTGAATTGAAGCGAAGTATTCCCGGCATCAGCCAAAAGGTTCTCACTGACAATCTGCGTTCAATGGAAGAGGATGGGCTTGTGACACGAACCGTTTACGCAGAAGTTCCGCCGCGGGTGGAATACGCCCTAAGCGAACTGGGACGTTCTCTGCAGCCACTATTTGATCAAATGATCCAGTGGGGGAATCAGTATAAGGCTGCTATCAAGTAGCCTTCTTGCGCCTCGACTTGACTTTGAAAATCGCGAAATGGCACAAAAATTGAGTTTACTTAAAATTTTTGCGTCATTTGAATTTTTAGTCAAAATCGGTACATGTATAAATATACGTAAATCAATGGGATTGCGCCGACGCTGATGCATGTTTATTCACCGAACGAGCTATATGCGATGAAATAGCATCGGTGAAATGCCTTTTGGGCGTAAGATATTAATTTCCGATCGCCAAAAAGACGCAATTTTGGGGCGAAATCGAAAAAATTGCGTCATTTCGTCCAAAATATGGGTCAAATATCACGATGCATATTTAAACATACAGTTACAGACGTATTTGAAAGGACATAGATGTATGACAGAAAAAAAGAAACTGGTATTTATCGGCAACAGCATCGTCAACGGCTTCCCATTGAAGCGAAGCCAATGCTTTGCAGGACTGATCCGACAGGAAACCGGCTGGGATGTGATCAATAAAGGCGTAAACGGACAGACCACGACTGATCTGGACAACCGTTTCGACAGGGATGTTCTGTCCCACAAGCCTAATATGTTTTTCATCTTGTCGGGTACAAATGATTTCATCTACGGTGAGGCGACGCCGGAGCAGGCTTTTGCCAACCTGGAGGGCATGGCAAAGCGGGCGCTTTCGGGAATCGGCGCTGACGGCATAAAATACGCAGAGCCAAATACCATCACTCCTGTTTTCCTGACGCCGATCCCAACCGATCCGGAGATGGCATCGCGGCTGTGGATGGCAGGGGCAGGTGTGGACTACCAGCGGGTCAACCGGCAGATGTTTGAGCTAACGACGCGCATCAAAGCCGCCGCCTTTGATTTTATTGACCTGAACGGAAGCTACCAGCAGTGCGGTCAGTATCACGACGGGGTACACCCAACAGAAGAAGGGCACCGCTTCATCGCCGGCCAAATACTAAACTGGCTGGGAAGCTGCACGTAGCAAGAAATTCCAAAACACGGCAACCAAAAGGGCGCAACAGACGAGATCTTCACAACGGGTCCCTCTGTCGCACATGAGCAACATACGATGAATGCTAGTATCAGGCAGCGGCACGCAGCCGAAAAAATAACCACAGCAACCGAAGAAACATTCAACAAAGGAGCAGAAGAAATGAGACTGAGAAAAGAAATCGACGAAATGCAGGAAAAAGACATTCTACTGATCGCCAAGATCTCGGATGCCCTGGCGCATCCGGTCAGGATCAAGATCTTCCGATACATCATGGCGCAGAACAAGAAGCGGGAAAAGGTCTGCAACAAAGACCTTGTCAGCTACTTTGACTACTCCCAGGCGACCATTTCACAGCACGTTAAAAAACTCAGCGACGCAGGGCTGGTAGAAATCCAGAAGGAAGACCGCTTTTCCTATTACTACGTCCATCTGGGCACGCTGAACGACTACTTAACTGCCACGAAAAAATTCGAAAATATGGAAGCGTAAACCCTTCTCCAATGAGGTCTCGTCGATGGCGAGACCTTTTTCATTGTAGGAACGGAGCGTCAGCCGGGTGGGCGTCGCCGTGATGATCTGATAGTTGGGTCCGTCGCCGTAAAGGGCTTCAGCATACAGCGGGGCATTATACCCGTTATAGTATTCGCTGCCCTTGGCGCCGGAATTTCCCATGACGTAGGTGATGCCCTTGATGTCCCTGGTCCGCATATACATGTGCTGGTGACCGCTTAAAACCAGATCCACATCCTCCTGCTCCATGATGGGCGTCCACAGCTTCCTTATGTCTGCCGACACGGTATGATAGTCGTGCATCCCGTAGGGCGGATGATGGATAACCACCACCGTCCAGGGCTTGCGGCTGTCTGCAGCCACCTTTACAAGCCACCCTTCGATGGCTCGTTCCCTCTGCTCCCAGACGGCTTCTCCCAGCTTTTCCTTTCTGGCGTCGGTCAAAAACGAACTGTCCATCATGATGAACCGGCAGCTTCCGTAGTCGAAAAAGTAAAAGTCTTCTTTTGATTCTTTTGGACCGTTGTGGGGCATGGCGAACAGCTTCTTATAGGTAAGGCTGGAGTGGACGCCCTCGTGGTTGCCCGGCACGGTCATCAGCGGCAAGCTGCTAAAAACGCCGCAGCTTCCCAGGAATCGATCCCACTGCTTCAGCTCCGTAGGAAAATTCACCATATCTCCGCCGATGATGCCGAAGTCCAGCCTTACATCGCTGTCGTAAACCCCCTGCACCATCTGCTGCCATCTGTCGTAATCGTCCATTGATTTCTCAAACTGCACATCCCCCAGATACAGAAACTGGCAGGTCCGCTTTTCCCGGGGCGTCTCAAAGGTCCGTGGCGCATCAAAGTCGAAGCCATCGCCGATCTCATAGTAATAGGTCTCCCCCGCCTCCAGGTCTGTCAGCCGCACGCTGTAACGGTAGTAATCGCTCTGCAAAATGCGGGTCTTCCTCGCTTCCACAGGCTCCGCATAGGGCAGGTCGTACATATCCCTGCTGATGCGCAAAACACCTCCGTCCTTTTTGCTTCCCTTCCAGCTGAGGAACAGGATGTCGGAGGTCTGCCCCATGGAAAGGACCACCTGGCGGTCGTTTTGGTCTTCTGCCGCCTGCTGATGCGCCCGGATCTCTTCACGGGTTTGAGTCCCTTCGGGAGCTCGGCTCTCCGTAAGAAGTCCTCCGTCCCGGACGCTCATGGAAAATATCCCCACAGCGGCTATGCCTGCTGTAGCTGCTATTGCCAGCGCCAGGGAAAGGCGCCCCCACCTTTCTTCTTTCCTATGTCTGTGTTGGCTCTTCGGAAATCTGCCCATTAAAAAATCCCTCCGCTATATATCATACACAGCGCAGGGCTTTTTATTAACATAGGAAATATGGAATGCGTGGCATTTCTTATCGCGGATTTTCACACCTTCTCTACTGCTTCCGCTCGGCTCCTCGTTGCTTTTTCATGCGGTACATCCGCTCATCGCTGATTTCCAAAAGCTCCTCCCAGGTCTGGGCCTCTTGCCGGCAGGCGATGCCGTAGCTGATGGAAACGGGGAATCTCAGCTCCCCTGTTTCCTGCATGGACCGGAGCCTTTGGTTGGCTTCCTCCATCCGCTTTGCCATTGCTTCCGGCTCCTGGCTGAACATCAAAACGACGAACTCGTCACCGCCAAACCTGGCAACTACATCTGTCCCGAAGCGTGATGCCTCCATCAAAACCTTTCCAACTGCGCGGATGCAGTGGTCGCCTGCCTCGTGACCCCAAGTGTCGTTGACCTTTTTCAGCCCGTCCATATCCGCAAAGCAGAGAAGGAACGGCGCCTGCCTTTCCATGGCCGCCCTTAAAGCCTTTTCCATATAGGCCCTGGTCTTGCAGCCCGTCATGACGTCTGCCTCTGCCGTTTCCTCCAGCTCCTCTTCCTCGTGCATTTCCTTCAGCAGCGCCTCCCGTTCGTAGCGGTTCTTTTCCCGATATTGGTTCAGCTCGCTGAAGCGCTCCACGAACTTGATGATGGCGAAAACGCTGATCAGGGCGAAGGCGTTAGGCACGATGCCCCAGATTTTCAACGAAATATCGTTGCCCGGCGTATAGAAAAGCAGCAGCACCAGCACATGATATCCCATCACCACGAAGAGCAGCAGGAGGAACACCTTCATGTTGGAATGTTCGCGAAATATGAACTGCAGCCGCTTTTTCCATATGGACCTGCGCATGGCGCAGAGGATCAGTCCCGAAATGAAGAAGGCCGCGATGACCGGATAGCGCTTCATGTTGTCGGGGTCCAGGGAATTGTTGTTGAGGCTCGACAGCGGTATATCCATCATCAGCACGAAGCAGCATCTGGCGATGATGTTGATGGAAAGGCCTACAATTGTGGCGATCAGAGCGACTGCGGTAATGTCGGCCGTTTCGATGTCTTTATCTTTTCGGAAAAGGATCAGCAGGGACAATAGGAAAAATGCGAAGATCAGCGCCCAGTTTATGATCAGATTGATCTGCAAAACGGAGTAGGTGGTCATCAAGGCATAATTGCACAGGAACAGAAGGATGATCTTCACGCGAGATATTTTTTCGCTTTCCAAAACCTCTCCTGCCATCCGGTAGAACATATAATGAAAGAAGATATACGTGAGGGCAGAGCCCAGGAGCATGCTAGGGGTGTTCATCTGTGCAGCCCTCCTTTCTCCG